>NZ_JBEHZD010000001.1:0-62554 GCF_040240285.1 Streptomyces sp. HSW2009
GCCGGGCCCGCAGTGGTCAGCCGCGTCCCCCGACGGCTCAGGCGCCCCCCAACGGCCCCTTCGCCCCCGACCGCTCCGGCGCCCCCCCCCGCGTCGTGACGCCCCGTACCCGCCACGACGCCGCACCGGCCGTGGCCCCAGGCCCGCCACCCGGCCCGTAGCCCTCTCAGCCCCCGGCCCCCTCCCGGCCGGATGTCCGCACATCCGCCCCGGTCGCGGACTCCGCGGGCCGTGGGGTGGGACGGGTGTGGGTCTGGGCGGCCAGCAGGGTCAGGGCGTGCGCGGACGCGGAGTCGGCCGCCGTGGTGAACAGGATGAGCGCCTGACCGGGGGAGCGCGGCACCTGGAGGGCGTGTTGGGTGGCGGTGAGGGTGCCCACGGTCGGGTGCCGCAGTGTGAACACCTCGCCCTCGCAGGGGCGCACCCGGTGGTCGGCCCAGAGCGTGGCGAACTCCGGGCTGCCGATGGTCAGTTCGCCGATCAGCGCGGTCAGCCTGGCGTCGGCCGGGTACTGGCCGGCGAGCAGCCGCAGGTTGCTGACCGTGGCGCGGGCCTTGCGCCGCCAGTCGACGTACAGGTCACGGCCGTGCGGATCGAGGAAGTGCAGCCTGGCCAGGTTCGGCCGCTCGGCCGGCCGGTCCGGGGCGGTCGGATCGAGGTGGCCGGCGACGAGGGCGTGGCCGAGCGCGTTCCAGGCCAGCACGTCGGCGCGGCGGCCCAGCACCAGGGCCGGTACCTCGCCCACCGCGTGCAGCACCTCCCGCGTCGCCGCCGGCACCTGCTCCACCTCGCTGTCCCGGCCGCCGCCCCGCCGCCGCCCCGGGCCGGTCAGCCGCGTCAGGTGCGCCCGCTCGAACTCGTCGAGCCCCAGCACCCGGGCCAGCGCGTCCAACACCTCGGGCGAGGCGTTGTGCGCCTGGCCCTGTTCGAGGCGCGTGTAGTACGACACGCCGATGCCGGCGAGCAGCGCCAGCTCCTCCCGCCGCAGCCCCGGCACCCGCCGGCGCCCCGCGTCGGGTAACCCGACGTCCTGCGGTCGTACGGCGGCCCGCCGCGCCCGCAGGAACTCCCCCAGCCTCCGGTCATCCATGGCCCAAGCCTGCCGCCGGGCCGGGCGCCGATCCAGACCCTGCCAGGGGTGGGCACGGGCGGGGCTGTTCGTCGCCGCCCACCCGGCCGAGCCTGGCGGGGAACCCGTCCCCACCCCGTTGGAGCAACCGTGCCCGACCACACCGCAGCCGCCGACCATCCCGCCGTCGCCCCCACCGCCGACCACGGCGCCGCCGCGGACACGCCCCGTACGGCGGACACGACGCGTACCGCGGACACCTCAAGGACCACCGACACCTCAAGGACCACCGACACCACCCGTACGGCCCAGGCGCCCCGCACCCCTGACGCATCCGCCGCCGCGGGCACCCCCCGTACCGCCCCGACCGGCGACGAGCTCCTCATCGGCGACGTCACGGTGACCCGGGTGACCGAGTACTACGGGTCGATCCGCATGCAGCCGCACGAGTTCTTCACGGTCGAGCCCGACGCCGACTGGGCGGGGCGGCACCCGTGGCTGGTGCCCGACTTCCTGGACGCCGCCACCGGGGAGTGCCGGTGTGCGGTGCAGACGTTCGTGGTGCGCAGCGAGGGGCGGACCATCCTGGTCGACACCGGTGTCGGCAACCACAAGGAGCGGCCCTACGCCCCGTTGTGGAGCCATCTGGAGACCGATTTCCTGGCCGATCTGGCGGCCGTCGGCGTGCGGCCGGAAGACGTCGATCTGGTGGTCAACACGCACCTGCACGTGGACCACGTCGGCTGGAACACCGAACTCCGCGCCGGCCAGTGGGTCCCCACCTTTCCGAACGCGACCTATCTCATCCCGCGCCGCGACTTCGAGTTCTGGGACCCCGCGCGCGGCCACCACTCGCGGCTCGGCCGCGGCAACCAGAACGTCTTCGAGGACAGCGTCGCCCCGGTGTACGCGGCGGGCCAGGTGCAGCTCTGGGACGAACGCCACACCATCGACGGCCACCTGCGCTTGGAACTGGCCGCGGGCCACACCCCCGGCTCCTCGGTGCTCAAGCTGGACTCCGGCGGGGACCGCGCGGTGTTCGTCGGGGACCTGCTGCACTCGCCGGCCCAGTTCGTGGAACCGCACGTCAATAGCTGCGCCTGCGAGGACCCGGGGCGGGCCAGGGCGGCCCGGAACTTGTCGTTGATGTCGGCGAGGATGCGGCGCACCGCGCTCTCGGACGGCGCGGTGACCGCCGCCTGCAACGCGTCCTCCGCCTCCTTGCGCAGCACCAGGCTGGGCGGCAGGAACGAGAGCTGCTCGCGGGCCATCTTCTCCTTGATCCACCACGACTCGTCGTAGGGCGCGTCGGGCCGCTCCAGCGGCTTGCCGAAGCCGGGCAGCCGGGCGAACTCGCCCCGCTCGGCGGCCTCCCGGATCTGCCGGTCGACGAAGCTTTCGAAACTGACACCGGGGGGCTTGCGCTCGGTCATGTGCGGCTCTCCCTTGACGCGTCGGTACGAGCGGACGGGCCGCGCGGCGCGGCCCCGGCCTACTCCCTGACCCACTTCCGCGGGTAGGAGACGCCGGCCGGCGGGCGGCGAGCGGCTCGGGCCCACCCGCGGACCCGCGGCCCGCTGGTCCTCACCCAGGGTCCCGACCGTCCGAGCCACGCTGCTGGTCACTGTCGGCGACGGCGTCAGCTCTCCCACCGCCGCCCACCTCACTTCCTACGTCCACCTCAATCCGGCCACAAGGTCCTCGGGCACCTCGACTCCACGGCGAACACGCTCCACGAGGCGGTAACCGGCATCAATCGGGCGATGCTTCTGTCTGCGCTCGCCGCCCTGCACGGCCCCGCCTCCCGCACCTACTGTGGCCGCCGAACCCGAGCCCTCGTGTGCGTCTGGAAGCCCTCCGAGGCTGCATGCCAGGACTGCAGGACTCCAGCCCGCCCCACGCAGCATCACTCCTAGGTCGATCTACTGCAAGGACCCCGCAGCCACAGAGGAATCATCAGGGTCTGTGAGGAACTTTGGCCCCCTCAACACCGCAATGGCCGGAACGCGCCTGGAGACCGCCGTTGATGAAAAATACTGGCCCGACACCAAAGAATCCGCCCCAGCAGCACTGCCACTTCCAGAGTCGGACGGGCCGGCGGCTCCTCTGCGAGAGGGTTGTACAGCCATGGCCGAGGCTTCCCGCACGCTCCTCAACCCCGCCGGACCTGCCCGTCCACGCCTTCCTGACGTTCCGATACTTCGCCTCCGCTCTCGGGCATCAGGCCGGCATCCTCCCTGGTCCGCCGGAGCGCTCTCGGCGGGCAGTTTTAGTTCCGCAAACCCCATGCGTGGGACGAGACAGCCCCCAGGCAAGCGCCGAAGTATTAGCAGACTTCTGCTCCGCGCGAAAGGGCCGTGCAGGCCAACGACGCCTAAGCGCCCGAAATGCCCATGACGCGCCCAAGCGTAAAGAAGCATTGACGACTGCGTGCGGTCTGCACCAGGATCCATACCGCACCGACAGTGAGGGGGTCGACGCAGAGAGCTATATTCCACTTTCCGGAACGTCCCCATCCGAAGCCGCGCAGCATCTCCGGAACGTGAGTCGCTAAGTTGCGCCATACAGGCCGCCCTGCCGCAGGTAGCCTCGCCTTCAACACCGACCGGAAGCCTCGGCGACCGCTCCGGCCGACGCGACAGCAGCAACTCCATCCGGATCCAGAGCTGTCACCCGCGACTCCCGACCGAGTGCCATACTCCTCGAACGTCCAAAATCGGCACAACGGTCACACCCGACCAGACCCCTCCAGCAAGATCCATCCATCGAACGCGAGCCCAGAAGGGGAAATCTACCTTTCACGGATCAGCGATTGTGTCGGTTTTCCATCTCGAAGGGCAGACTGAAACGACCAGGTGAATCTCAGATTTTCCTCAGAACCTAGATTCGGCGAATAGTGGCACCGAATAATAAGCGACTGGCGAGCAAGGGCGAAATTCGCCTGCACGATGGACATGAACTAAAGAGTAAGAACTTGCATTAGTTCAGCAGCGCGGACGCCCCTATCGTCAAGTCGGCGGCCCGCCGCACGATAGGAGTTCCACACGCATTTAGGGCCTTGGATTGTATGATTACAAGAAAACGGGGATGAACATGGAAGCACTGCAGCGATTACTCACAGAGCGGCGTGCTCTAATCGCTCCAGAAAAGCATGGACTAACACGCCCTAGAGGGAAAGGACGGCGGGCGCCCGGCCTCGCCCAGTATCAGATCGACCTTCTCCTTAACCGTAGCTTGGGAACTTATCAGCGCCTCGAGTCTGGGAAGTACAAGAATCCGTCGGTAGACTATCTGCGAGACATTTCTCTTATCCTCGAACTCTCCGAAATGGAATGGATAGCGCTGTGTCGCTATGCCGGAATTGGCGACCCACCTGGCCCACTTACACCCAAGTCGGGGGAAGCGGTATCTGAAATCTGGCACGAAGCAATCAATGGAATTACGCATCCGGCCTTTGTTGTTGATGCCTCATGGAAGGTGCTTGCCCGGAATCAACCCTTCTCTGAAATCTTCCCTTCCGACGAAGGGCCCAGCAATGCGCTCAGGTGGATGATTTTCGAAGGGCGTTCCCTCATGGCCGAATGGGATACGACTTGGGCTCCTCACGTCCTTCCCATCCTGCGAACTGATCTCGCCGCCCGCCCTGACGATTGCGTCCTTAAGGGGTTAGAGGAAGATGTGTTAGCGGATCCGAGAACTTCTCGACTCTATGGCGTGGCTGGTATCGCACCACGGATCGACGAGAGCGAGCGCCCCTTACAGCATGCTATGCATGGTCCTGGGTTGGTCAAGGTGTGCATGGCGCAGCCTACCGCTTCTCCCGGGACTCGCCTAATTTTCCTCATATTTAGGCCCGGTAACCAAAAATCTTCGCCGCTGAGATCTCGCATACTACGAGAATCAGAGGCATCACCGTTTGAGGTGGCATAGAAACAATTCCTTACTGGCCCGTGGAACACGAGTCCCGGATTGGCTAATGCGCACCGCCTCCGAGAAGACGGTGGCTCCCGATACGGAAAGTACCGCGCACTCTTCAGAGGCGACGGCAGAAATCGCGATAGATCTAGGTCTAGTCACGAAGGCATCGATGAAGAAAACAGATGAATCCATCATGGGAGCCGGGGGAAACTCTGCTACTTCTGCGGCAGAAGTCGAAACACAACGCCCGGCACGTCGGCGTGCCCTCTCTAGTTACCGGGAACTGAAGAGCGTCCCGGGTTTCACACGTATTGCGGTAACTGGGATGCTATCCAAAGTACCCCCCAGCATGATCACCTTAAGCCTGCTGCTGTTAGTAAGCCAGGATTACACGTACGGTTTCGCTGGGCTATCAGTAAGCAGCTCTACACTCGGACAAGGTGTCACGGCTCCATTCCGTGGCCGTCTCATCGACCGCCACTCTCCTCGACCTGTCCTATATATCTTCCTCGCCGCACACCTAACGGTCACCGGACTACTCCTTATAGCAGTCAGCAATCGAGAACCTGCAGCTGTGGTTCTGGCTTTGTCAGGCATATTGGGAGCCACCGTTCCACCTGTAGCCGTCATGATGCGCACCGTATGGCGCTCAGTGACTGATAGTGAAGCAATCGCTACTGCCATGGCGCTCGACTCTTCCATGATGGGGACGGCACTGATTATCGGTCCAGTGTTGGCCAGTTGGCTTAGCCTCTCTGTTTCACCTACCGCTCCGTTTGTTGTCACAACTATCTTTACCGCGTTGTCAATCTTGGTCTTACCTCGTGTGACGACCGCATCAAATCCATCGCCAGCTAAGCGCAACTGGTTGGGAGTATTATCCTCCCGCTCACTGCGACAGATCCTGCTCGCGGAAGGCCTCTTCGTCGCCTCAGTAACTGCGGTTGACGTGCTGCTTCCGCTATACGCCAAGGAGCACAACGCCACTGCATACACCGGCATATATCTAGGGGCTTTGTCCATCGGAAGTGTCGCGGGAAGCTTAGCGTTAGGGGCATTCCCTCGATGGATTTCCCGAGGCCCCAGAGCCTCAATTCTACTGTGCGTCTTTGCCACTGGCGTCGGCCTATTAGCTCTCACCACGAGATTCTCTGCCTGGGCAGTTTTGCTGGTCTGCCCCTTGGCGGGACTTGCCATCGGCGGCACATTCGGAACGCTCAGAACACTTAGCGGGGACCTTGCGCCTGCTGGCAGGGTCACCGAGACCATGTCCTGGCTCACCACACTCGATCTTGCCGGAGGGGCGACCGGAGCAGCCCTCTTCACCTATTTAGCAGCGGCGCACGGGAGTAGGACAACTCTGCTTTTGGTACCGGCTCTCCTTCTCTTGGCAGCCGGTATCGCTTGGACCGCGCGAAGACAGAAGGCTGAGAAATTAGACGAAGAGAATCGCCACAATACCCGGGTCTTGGGCGAAGCACAATGAGGTCACATAGACCAATGGTCCTCGTTTTTAACGGATCAGACTCACCTGATACTGCCGTCTGTCGACCGGCGGCACGGTTGGAATGGATGATCGGCGAGTCGGGGATCAATCGTCTGATCTCGGCGAGGTTGAGATGGATGGGCTGAGAGAATCCAATTCCCCTTCGTCCGCATCAAGCTCCCGGGCCCGCAAAACGATGAGGCAGGCGTGGGCTACCATGATCAGGGGCATGTGACGGCGCCAGCCCGGATAGCAGCGATCCTGATAGTAATCCAAGCTGCACTCCTGCTTCGCCACGCCAGCGTCTTGAAGGACTACTTCTTCCACGACGTCGCTTCACTTCGTGAGGCGGCGGTAGCCGATGAGGGTTGTAGTTATGCCGACGAAGGCGAGGAAGTACTCGGGGTTTGCGTTCGTAGCGGCGGTGAAGGCGTCGGCAGCCAGCGATCCAGGAAACGGTGCGTTCGACGACCCAGCGGTGACAACCAATTCGGGATGACGACTCGATGCCCTTGCGGGCGATGCGGTGACAGATGCCTCGCCCCCTGCGATCGGCTCAGGTGGTTGTAGTCGTAGCCCTTGTCTGTGTGTAGTTTGGCCGGTCGCCCGCGGCGGGACCGGATGCGCGGATACCGCACACAAGCGGCTCCAGGCCGTGACTGTCATGCACGTTGGCACCGCAGACCCCGAACGACAGCGGCAGTCCGTTCCGGTCGGTGATCAGGTAGATCACCGACCGGGCTTGCCACGGTTGGTCGGATTCGGTCCCGTCAGACTCCCCCTTTGCCGCCCGGATGCTGGCGGGGTCGATCGCGCACCGCGTCCAGTCACAGAACCCCGGGCGCCGAGCGCGTCTCATACGACGCGATGGAGCCGGGCCCAGACACGATCCCGGCTCCACTGGACGAACCGCCGGTAGACCGTCTGCCAGGCCGGGCCGAACACCGGCGGCAGCTGTCGCCATGTACAACCCGGTCGGACCACGAAGATGACCGCAGCCAAAGCCTCACGGTCACCAGCCCGACGGCGACCCCCACCCTGCGGACGCTTCACCACCGTGGGCGGCGCCACCAGCCGTCACAGCACCCACAACTCGTCCGGCACCAACCGCTCAACGAGATCCGTCATACACAGTCCGACGAACGATCGCCCCGTAAGAAACGACGTCTAAAGGTTCAACGGCGGAGGGCCAGACACGCGCATCCGGTACGCGTGCCCGGCCCTTTGGGAACGGCGCCGTAAGCGCGGCGCGTCAGCTGTTCTTTTGGGTAGCAGTCGGTCCTACTTCACTGACTGGGCAGCCTTCGCCCCCGGGTCCTCCCACCAGCGGTCGTTGCCGATGAGAGGCTTGTCGAGGTCCCGCTCTCCCGCCCAGGTCATGTTCAGAATGGTCCGAGCGGCGCCGTCCTCGGTGAGGGGCACGGTCCGGTGCAGCGTGGTATCGGTGCGCTGGAGATAAAGGTCTCCCGTAATGAGTCCGTGCGTGTCGATCTGACGCTCACACAGAGTTTCGTTGATGCGAGGGTCGCTTTTATCCCAGTGCGTGTGCGGCACCGTCTGGAGCATGCCGCCACAGGAGATAGGCGGCATGCGCAGAGCCCATATGAGGGCAAAACTGTAATCGCCCCAATGCCACCCGTGAGTGTCCGCCTTATGCTCTTGGTGGGTGATCAGGAAGCGTTCGTCCGCGGAGACCTGCGGAATGACCGGTTCACGGGCAATACGACTCAGAAAGCCAAGTAGCGATTCCGACGTGGCGATCACGCGGATGAGATCGCTCTTCTCGATTTCTTCGCTCTTGACCACGCTCATCTTGCGCGGAGTGTTACCCGTAGTACCCAGCAACAGGTCTCGACGCTCCTTGTAGTCCTCAATCAGTCGGTCGGCCTCCACCTGAACGGCAGTCATGATCTCTAGGGGGACGAGCCGGGCGTTCGCGCTGAACTTCACCACCCCCTTGCGGAAGAACCGGTCCGCTAACTGCTCGACACGCTCAGGAGTGTAGATCTTCGCGAGGAACTCGCTGATTGACTCGTCGATCTTGTGAACGTCCATGCTGAGCTCTTCTTTCTCTGCTGGTGAGATGGGATCGCATCTAGATGAGAGGGACCAGGAAGGATCCCCGGGAATAGGGCGAACGCCGCTAGTCGGTCGCCTGTTGTGGCATAATCACTAGATCGACCATAGCCCTGACCTCGGATAGCGCGCGCCCGAATCTTGGTCGGGGTTCGGGATTCCAGGCGCCCAATGAAATGGCCAGAGTGTCGCGGATGACTCGGCCCTTGCGGGGCCTGCGGGGCCAATATCCCCACACTGTTTAACATGACAGAATAGCCGGTCTTGACGACAGCTTTACGGACCTCACTGGGATCGCGCACTAGGCGGTAGGCCGGTATACGCAGCCCTTGCGATGCCTGCGTGGCCGCGCATGGAGCATTTGTCCCTGCCAGGCCCGAGCCAGTCCCATGTCCTTGGAAGCCGACCCAATTCGTGAGCAATCACCTGAGAATTGTCCATCGGGCTCCGGCGCAGGGACGACGAACATAATCCCGTTGTCCGTGCCGGTCAGAGCGATCGGGGCCTCGGCAGTGTAGTAGAGGGAGTCGTCGCCTTCGGCATGTTGGGACCAGGTTATTTCGAGGTTCGCTGGCGCGTTGGCTAACATGAGCTTGGCGCTCACCTCCCTGTCCCGCACCGCCTGTTTGTAGGTTGCTCCGACCGATGCGGGATTGACCAAAAGCACGGGCTGGTTTGCGCATGTTAAATTATTTTACTCCTCAGAGAGAGTACCGCCGGAGTAGGTCCGACTGAGC
Organism: Streptomyces sp. HSW2009; assembly: GCF_040240285.1. Taxonomy (NCBI): domain Bacteria; kingdom Bacillati; phylum Actinomycetota; class Actinomycetes; order Kitasatosporales; family Streptomycetaceae; genus Streptomyces; species Streptomyces sp. HSW2009. Next base: position 9,287 of record NZ_JBEHZD010000001.1, read on the forward strand.
CTCATTGACCAGTGGTATTCAACAGGTCGGGATGGTGGCGGGCGATCAGGTCTGGGAACCCCCTAGTAAGCCCCTTCATCACGTTGTCGCCGTAGCACGCGAACAGCGGGTTGCCTGGGTCGACCACTACGCCATCCGCCTCGCTTACATAGCGACTCGGGAGCGGCCGCATCTCCCCTTCAAGGCGAGGGCTGTAGAAGAACGGCATGGAGTACCGGTCGACGCCTGGTGCGGGCCGCACGACCCGGTGGATGGTGGCCTTGAGATAGCCACGTGTGGCAACCTCAAGTAGTTCGCCGAGGTTCACCACGAACGCGTCCGCTACGACCGGAACGTCGACGAAGTTGTCGTCTTCGAAGGCGACTTGGAGCCCACCCACGCTGTCCTGAACAAGCAGCGTGAGCAGTCCGAGGTCCTTGTGGATACCTGCCCCTTGGCCCGGGGAGATAGTGTCGACGACCTCGGCGGCGGGCCCCGGATAGTGCAGCAGCTTGAAGTGCACCTGCGGATCGGGGGCCACCACCGTGTCCAGGAAGTCCGCTGGCGTCTCCAGTGATTCGAGGATTAGCCGGAGCAGTCGGTGGGAGAGATCAGCCAGTTGGTCCATCCAGGCCAGGACCGCCTGCCGCAGTTCGGGCAAACTCGCTGGCCACTGGTTGGGGCCGATTAACCAGCGGTATGTTGGCTCGCCCGCTGCCGGGCGAGCACCGGGTCGCTCGGGACCGATGTCGAGCTGCTGCCGCTGGTCGGGTTCACCACGTGTATGCTCCCGGCCAAGCCTGGAGTAGCCCCGGAAGTGTGGGGAGTTGAGTATGTCGAGCTCGTGGCGCTCTCGGTCTGGCAAGGCGAAGAATTGCCGGGATAGGTCCAGCAATTCAGCGGCGCCGACCACGCCATGCCCCACTAACTGGAAGAAACCGATTTCGTGGGCAGCCCGTCTCAGACGGTCCAGAAACTCGGCCCGGGCCTCAGGGCCTCGCTCAGCGGCTCGAAGGTCAATCACTGGAGGCATATCTGACATGAAGGTGCTCCACACTCTTGATGCGACGAGCTGACGTGGCACAGGCTGGCTGCCGGATGCCCCAGTCAGCGGACGAGGGAGAGGAGCTCTGACCGGGCGGAGCTGTCCTCGGCGAACACCCCGTGAAACGAGGTAGAGGTCATCAGACCCACAGTCTTGATCCCTCGCATAGTCATGCATAGATGCTCGCCCTGACCGATGACAGCAACGTCCGGAGCTTCGGTGATGCTCATAATGTCCTCTGAGATGCCCGACACTAGACGCTCCTGGACCTGCAGCCGATGGGCGTGCTGGTGGGCGATCCGGGCGAACTTCGACAGACCGAGCAGCTGCTTGGCGGATCGGTAGGCAATGGTCAGCGAGCAGTTGAAGGGCAGCAGGTGGTGCTCACACAGCGACCACACCTTGATGTCCGACACCACCACCAGCTGCCCCGAGGACGTCGTCTCGAAGAGAGTGCCAATGGTGCCAGGGTCGTAACTGGTGAACTCGCGCCACCACCGTGCGTAACGGGCCGGTGTATCCCTCAGGCCCTCGCGGTCCGGGTCTTCGCCGATCTCCGTCAGGAGCTTCCGAGCAATGTCCTCAAGCCGATCCGGTACGGTCGCATCGACGACACCTGCGTCAACGTTCAAGAATTGATCCTCGATCTTCCTGTCGAGCATTCCTCAGACACCTCTTTTCTGTCCCCAGACCAGGGTGTGCAGCCTGGTCGTGATGTTCCAGCCACGGTCAATAACTGCAGAAACCAGCTTTTGCATGTGGCCATCCACTTCTTCCCTGTTCCGCCCTTCTGGCATGACCCAGACCGAAGCGATAGAGAATGCCTCCACAAATTGGGCGACTTCGTCCAGGTCTGAGATCTCCCGGCACACGAACTTGAAGGTGCTGGAGGGCAGCACGGCCAAGGCCTGCAAGGCTTCAGGCACGACGCGCTGTTCGACAGAATCACCCGCGTGCGAAAGCTTCGGGGAGATGTTGAAACGTACCCCGCCCTCGATAAGGCGTGGTTCGGGAATCTTCGTGCCGTTAGTTTCTATCTCGATCTCAACACCGTGTTGTGTCAGTTTATCGACGAGAGGAACAAGTCGCTTCTGCTGATTGAGAGGCTCTCCACCAGAAATTATGACCAGACCCACATCATAGTCGAGAAGTCGTTCCGCGACCTCTCCGACAGACATCCTGTGCAATTCCTTCTTGGGGTCGTATTGGATCCCTGTGCTGCTTATTCCGGTCCAGTCCCAGGTATACGGCGTGTCGCACCACCGGCAAGAAAGATTGCAGCCACCCAGTCGGACAAAAGCACACCGACGTCCTATCGACCGCCCTTCACCTTGAAAAGCGCTAGGTGGGGCCGAAGATCTCGTTGACAATAAGCTCCGGTTCCACAAGGCATCACCTCCTTTAGTTGAATTCCCCCTCGGACGCCTTACCATAAAAGTCAGGGCCGGTACTCAGCCCATGTCTTCGGTGTCTCAGAGACACGCACTGCTGTTAGCTCCGGGTAGACCGTGTACCACTGCTCATAAATCCAGATGGCGAGGTTTTCGGCCGACGGATTCCTCTCCTTCACCACGTCGTTGAGATGCCGGTGATCGAGCCATTCGTCGATCCAACCCTTGAGGCCAGCCAGATCTCCGTAGTCACGCACAAATCCGGGGGCGGTGAGCTGGTCTCGCTGGGCGCTGAGTTCGACCTCCACTAGGTAGTTGTGGCCGTGCAGGCGGCCGCACTGGTGCCCTTCAGACAGTCCATGTAGCTGGTGGCTGGCTGAGAAGGCGAACTGCTTGGTGATACGGAGAGTCATCGTCTGTTTCCTTGATAGGTGGTCGGGTCGTCCACACCGGCCTCGGTGAAGGCCTCTTGGCGTTCCCAGCAGGCAGCGCAGCGACCGCAGTGGTCTTCCTCGCCACGCAGACATGTCCATGTCTGCGTCCACGGGACGCGGAGTTCTTCGCCGAGCAGCACGACGTCGCGCTTGCGCCTGCCTGCAAGCGGGGCGAGTAAGTCGAGGTCGGGATGCGCGTATCCCTTGGTCGCCAAGCGTTCCATGTCAATGAAGGAGTCGAGGAAGGCTGGGGTGCTATCGGGGACTGATGTGGCGTCGTCGGCCATGATGCCGATTGCCACCGCCTCGGCCTTCTCCACTACGGCGATTGCAAAAGCAACAGCGAGCAGTAGGGCGTTGCGGTTGGGGACAATGTTGGGGCTCTCGCCATATCCTTCCCAAGTCTGCTCTGGCACGTCGACTGCGGGGTCGGTGAGCGACGAGCCGCGAAACATGAGGCCGATGGCGCTCAAGTCCGCTATCTGGTGCACCGCGCCGATCCGCTTGGCAGCCGCCGCAGCAAATTCGTGCTCCTTGCGGTGGCGCTGACCGTAGTCGACAGACAGTAAGTGCACTTCATTGCCCTGCTCCTTGAGTTGATGAGCCATGGTTACGGAATCCATGCCACCGGATACGATGGCGATGACTCTCGACACTGTGCAATCCCTAGGTTTCGAAGGTGGACGCCGTCAGGACAGAGGAATGCCCTTGGCCGTCACTGCGGCGGCCGCCGCGTCGAGCGCGGCCGTGCAGCCTTTCTCGCTCTCCGATACGGCGATGAGGAGGGCATATCGTGAGCGGGCGTTGTCCACGGGCGGCAGCCAAAGCTCCGTACCCGGGTTCGCAAGCGGCAGTACCTCATAGATCGAGGCAGGCAGGGCCGCTGCGTCGATCTCGATGGACTCGAGCTTCAAGTCCCGCTCGGGATAGAGGAATCGGACGGCGGCCGTCATCGTGCCCGTAGGCTGCGGGATCTCCGACGCCACGCCAGCGGCTAGGTCCGCCGCCACCAGGCCGATCTGCAGGCCTGTGACGAGTTCGCCCAGGTAGGGGATCCGGCCGCCGCCGATCCGGGCGTTGATCTCCACGACTTTCGGTCCGCCCTCGGTCAGCCGGATCTCAGTGTGGGTCACGGTGTTGGTGAGCCCAACCGCGGTGTGGGCTTCCTGGAGGACCTGGAGTAGGTTCTCATCGTGCAACAGAGGGTCATTCGCCTGGACTACGTGGCCCACCTCCTCGAAGCCGGGGGCAAACCCGAGCTCTTTGTGCGCGATGAACAGGGCGGTGACCTGTCCATCACGGCAGAGCGCTTCCACGCTGATCTCCGGGCCGTCGAGGAACTCCTCCACCAGGATGGGCGCTTGGGAGCGTGGCACCTCGTCGAACCAGATCCGACCTGCCTCCCGATAGGCATCTTCCAAGTGCTGCGCGTCGGCCACGAAGGTCACCCCGCAACTGGCCGAGAGCGCACGAGGCTTGACTACTACGGGGTAGCCGATCTGCTTGGCGGCAGCGTAGGCCTGCGTGAGGTCGGCGACGGCGATGGACTGGGCCTGCGGGACTCCTGCGTCCTGGAGTGCCACGCGGCCGACGTACTTGTCTCGGCAGGCGTTCACCGCCTCGCGCGTACTGGTGCGCAACCCCAACGCGGTGGCCAATTCTGCCGCGGACTCGACCCGAGTCTCCTCATATGTCAGCACTCCCGCGAATGCTTCGTCACTGGTCCGGGCAGTCTCGACCATCGCCGGAGCGTCCAGTGTATCGACGATGGTGTATCCATCGATATACGGCTTCTCCCAGGTGGGTTTCTCGGGACAGAGGAGGTATATCCGATATCTGGTCACGATGGTCCGCAGCACGTATTCACGCAATGCCTGACCTCCACTACCTACCATGAGGAGGAGTGGCTTATCCGGCTGCGAATTAGTGATAGAGGTTTTATTCGTCGTCATGTGCGCTCGTTCCTTGGATGAGTCATGAGGAGAACACGAGGCGGTCCGGACTGGGGAGCTGGGGCGGAACAACACTTCTGATGTCAGCCAGGATTGATCGGCTCCACCTCGACAGCTAGACGGCCGACGGCCTCCCGCGCATGCCGCAATGCGCTGTCTGCGTCGTCACCAATGGCGAGCACTTCACCATGCCGATCGGCGGAGCTACGGACATCAGAAACCACATCGCCCACAGCAACAGAGAGCGAGGCGAATTGCACCCCTTCGGACGACTGGGCTTCCTCCTCGCCCGTGATGGCCGTCACATGCCCCTGCTTCGCCGTGAGAAACCAGATGGCCGCACCTCCGACCAGTGGCTCGTGTGCCACATCCGTGGGCTTGCCAGACAGCCAGGAGAAGGTCAATCCGTGTATGTCGTAACCCGCCGCGATCTTGACCAGTTCCACGATCGCGTCACCGCCGGGACGGGTGTGGGTCTCGACGAGGCGGGGTCCTCGTGATGTGAGGATCAGTTCGGTGTGGGCAGGCCCCTCCTCCACACCGAGGGCCGTCAGTACGATCTTTGTTTCGTTGGCGAGCAGGGCTTGTTCCGCGGCAGTAATCCGTGCTGGTACCACATGACCTATCTCGACACAGTGCTCATTTTTGAACTTCTCGGTGAAGGCGAGGATCTGGTGCTCACCGGCGGTGCTGTGCGTCTCAACGCTGAATTCTCTACCCTCCAAGAACTCCTCGGCCAGCCAAGGTGCCGTGCCCTCAGCCATGGCGTCCCCGGTCGGCTCCAACCCGACAGCACCCCCAGAGAGTTCGACTGTGTTGGAGATGATGCGAATGTCTCTACTCCCACTTCCCCGACTCGGTTTGAGGACGAGCGGGAATCCATTCGCCGTGGCGAATTCCTGGAGTTCTTCCTGGCGCCAGATTTCCGCGGATGCGACACGGCCCACTGGTGAATCACGTAAGACTTTTCGCATGAGGGCTTTATTGTTGGCCGCAGAGACCGCATGCAAGGGGTTTGATTTCAAACCGAGTTCGTCGTTTATGCGTGCGGCGACCTGAAGGTGCGCCTCGCCAGCCGTATACGCGAGGTCGAATGGAAGGATTGCATGCAGCTCGACGGCAAAACGAAGGGCAAGATCGGGCGAGAGCTCAGGGAATAAGAAAGCGGCGTTCACCAGCTCGTAATGTTGCCTGCTCATATCGGACTTTGAGCCCAGGTAGATGACCTGTAGTCCGGCATTTTTGGCCGCCGCCAGCGCCTCGACCCTCCTCCCTCCGACAAAGAGTACGCTCTCAACAATGGAAGTTCGCACCAGTAGGCCCTCCTTAAGGGGAAATGCCATCGGAAAAATCTGGCATCAGGCATCGTCGGTACAGGGGATAAGACTCCTGGGGCCATCCGATGTAGATCTGTTGTGCCACAACGCGTCAGGGACAGTTATCTCGACTGTCGCCCCCAGTCGGCGACTGCACGGCATGCTCATCTCCATCACTATTACTCAGGCCCAACCGCTTTATCCACTGCCCACTTTTCCACCTAAACAGCAGCAGGATTATTTGCCGCTCAATCGATACTGCAATGAGATACGGGGTCGGCCGGCGCTGATACCCGGCTCTGGTCCCGAATCCCGATCCGAGGGCGGAGACAGGTGTAGTCACTTCAGACTTCAGGCAAAATAAGTGGACGTGAAATAAAAGCAGAGAGGTCAATTACCTGTGTTGTTTTTGGGTGTAAAAGCCGCGTGTGGATAAATCGGTGCAGGGGGCCGCATGATGGCTGCCTCTGGGGCCTCAGATATAGCTATGGTCCACGACCGGCGTTCGGTCTCAGCCGTTCTGCAGGGGCACTCCTCAGCCGACCACTCGCCCCCCATCGATGTGCGTGTCACGTACCAGCCGTCGTTCGAGCTCAGCGCCTGGCCACGGTGGCGACGACGCCGCATTCCTTTTTCTGAACGTCGATCGAGGGTGGGAGCGGCCCGTCGAACTCGCACACGACTGCATACGAAAGGTGGAGGGACCAACATGCTCTCAGCTGAGAAGAACCGGATCTTGTCGGAAGTGGGATCCGGCACACCAATGGGTGAACTGCTGCGTCGATACTGGCATCCAATCGCTCCGGTTCTGGAACTGCGCCAGCGGAACGTAAAGCCCCTCAGACTGCTCGGCGAGGACCTCGTGCTGTTCCGCAAGTCCGACGGCAGCCACGGCCTGATCTCTCGGCACTGCCCTCACAGGGGCACCGATCTAAGCGCTGGGTGGGTTGATGGAGATACGATGCGGTGCCCCTATCACGGCTGGGCGTTCAGCTCGGATGGCCGGTGTGCCAGCCAACCGTTTGAAGAGATGGGCTCATCTGGTGGATTTCGGGACAAGGTCAGAGTCGCCGCACACTCCACCGCGACGCTCGGAGGACTGATCTGGGCCTATATGGGCCCAGAGCCGGCACCGCTACTCCCTGACTTCGAGCTCTTCAATTGGGGGCACGGATTCGTCGAGATCATCATGACCGAACTGCCATGTAACTGGTTTCAGTGCCATGAGAACAGTATGGATCCTGTCCACTTCGAATGGTTGCACCTGAACAGGAACGCGGTGCACAGCAGTCCGGGGGACCCGATATACGTACCGTCGCACCTGTCCATTGAGTTCCTGGAGTTTGAGCACGGGTTTATCAATGGAAGGGTTGTGCAGATCCCTGACATCCCGCCAAAGGGAACGTACGCGGGGACGAGCGACGTTAGCGAGGGCGGTATCCTATCTCTCTGGCCATACACGCTTGCTTCCGGAAACACCATCGAGTTCCGTGTCCCGGTGGACGAAAGACGTACCCTCAACATCACCTGGCAGTACTCGGTACTGCCCGATGACGTACCCCCTGGGAAGCAAGACCAGGAAAAGATTCCATTTTGGTACGGCCCACTCACCGACTCATCAACTGGCGAGATCCTTACCTCACATACCGGCAACCAGGACTTCTCCGCATGGATCGGCCAAGGAGTTGTCGCCGACCGAACGACAGAGAACTTGGGGCGGAGCGACAAGGGCATCACTCTGCTGCGGCGCCGATACTTCGAGGCAATGAGACAAGTTGCGAAGGGCGAGGACCCGCCGGGCACAGTGCGAGACCCGGAGGCCAACATGAATATCCAACTTCCGTTGAGAGGGAAGTCCACTTACACCGCAGGAATCCCACGCTGCCTTTTCGAAGAGAAGCTCGCTGCTCGCAAGGAAAGCGGACTGTTCGGGATAGGCGGCTTCTTGACGGTCCAGGCGGGACGTCCGAGCCATCTAGAGAAAGAGTATGACGAAATCGCCGGCATTGCGAAGAATGCCATGGCAACTACTGAGCAGACCAATGTCGAAGCCGGGAAAATCCTGTCGCAACAAGGCGACGCCTCGGGCTCACCGGAGTGAGGTGGGGCCCTTACGGCCTCAGCACTGACCCAGATCCAGGAAGGCAGTATGAACAGTAAGCGCAAGTTAGCTTCGGTCGTAATGGGGATTGCGGTCAATGCGGGGCTCGGGATCGGACCGGGCCTACGCGGAGGTGGGCTTCACTAGCAGCTTCGGCGATGGATACCGAACAAGGAATCGAGCCGCTGGAGTGACAAGAATCGCGACAACGTCGACATCGGTCAAGCTCCCCGGTTGCGAAGCAACCCAACGGAGGCGGGTGCGAACCGCTTCAAGCACGCGGCCCTTCAGATAGAGACGGAGCATCCGGTGCCTCCGGACCCGGCGGTCGCACGGGACAAGAACTACTTTGACACGTTCAGCTTCGGGAACCGCTGGGCAGGCAGGTACTACTTCAACTACTCCGTCCTAAACGGGACCAAACCGGCTACAAGCTGTATGTCAAAAGCGTGATCGTCAAGTACTGGCCTGCGCGGTAACCTGCCCGGTTAAAAATTGGGACGGGGGGCCCTGCCTTTGCTCGCCCCTGTTCCGCGCTGACTACCTGTATATGCTGTGCCGTTTTCACTTCACTGATCAATTCTCTTCCTAAGGGTTCCCCGTAAATGATCTCTGAGTCGCCTCGAGTGTGCCTAGCCGTCGTTCGGGGCGCGCGTCTGTCCGGCAAGGGCGAGGTTGTCCATCAAGGCGTGCCGAGCATGGTGCGGTGGACTCCGTCGCCTTTGAGGCGGCGGTCGCGGAGGATGTTCCGGGTCTTTATGTGTGCGAAGACGTGCTCGACGCGGGCACGGACCTGCTTGTGGGGTTGCTGTGCACTTCCTTCCACGCCGCGTTCGCGGTGGAGTCGATCCGCCACTGGTGGTGCAGCCAGGGACGTGTCGTCTACCCGCAGGCGACGCGCCTGTTCATCACCGCCGATGCGGAGCTCGAACGGCTACCGCTGCCGGGCCTGGAAGCTCGAACTCACCCGGCTCGCAGCCGAAATAGGACTGACGATCACCGTGTGCCACCTGCCGCCGGGTACATCGAAGTGGAACAAGATCGAGCACCGGCTCTTCTCACACATCACCATGAACTCGCGCGGGCGCCCGCGGACCAGCCATGAAGTCATTGTCCAGTCCATCACTGCGACCACCACCCGCACCGGACTGTGTGTCATGGCCGAGTTGGACACCAACGTCTACCCCACCGGAGTCCAGATCGGCGACGCGGAGATGGCATCCCTGCCACTGACCCGACACGCCTTCCACGGCGACTGGAACTATGCCCTGCCCCCCAGACCTGCCTAGCCACCCAGCACCCCGGGCTCCGCAGAATCCGGCCCCGCAGTGGGACCGCGCTCTCCTGTCCGGCCCCGCACTGACTGGCATGTCCCGGCAGCAACTGAGCGCTCTCACCGACACTTTGGCCCTCGACTGCGACGCCAAACGCGGGCCGCCCGCTCCGGCCCGCCTTCCCCGACCAGGTCCTGGCAGCCGTCCTTCACCTGCGGGTCGCCCTGACCGCGGAACCCCTCGCCGTGCTGTTCGACAGCAGTCGGACCCGCCATGCACCGCACCCTGCTGAAGATGCCGAAGATCAGGACACTACTCAAGGCGCACAGCAAGCCATCCCGCCGGCCGCCACTCCGCCCTCACAGCCCTCGAAGCTCGGGTTCGAGCCTTAAGCAGCGACTCCAGCAGCATGATCAAGACAGCGTGTTAATGATCTGCAAGCCCTTACCGTACGGGGGCGCCCACCCTGGAGTTCCCCGACGGATGCACCACCTTGCTCGGGCCCCATCCTGGCTGGAAAGGCGACCTTGTTGTCCCTGGTAACCCCTGTCCTCGCTCCTGCGTCCGGCTATGTGCAACTGGGCAGGCTGACCAGCGCGGAGAGGCGTCACAGCAATCAGTATCGCGTAGGGCCGAGTGGTTGCCGCAGCACGTACAGCGCGTTCGTTCGCTGACCGAGTGTGAATAGACCTCCTCCTAAGACCGTGTCGTACGTGGTGAGACGGACGAGTCACAGCAGCGGTGAGCCCGAGAAGGGCCAGGTAGTTGTGGGGAACGCCCTCATAGCGAGGGCCCAGACGTCGATAGCCGGACAGCCAGGACATCGTCCACTCGATTGGCCCAGCGATGGTAGCCCGATCGTTCGCTGGACTCAGAGCCTTTGCCTGCGATCCGCGCTCCAATGCGCTTGTCGCGTAACCATTTCCGCAGGTCGGCGCGGTCGTAGGCTTTGTCCGCATGTATGCCGCTGGAGCTTGACGAACCGGCCGCGATCAGGGCCGTGTCTCGTTTGGTGGTCCTCCACCATGGGCTTCAGCCCTTCCCTGTCGTGCCTGTGGCCGGCCGAGACACCGACGAGGAGGGACAGTCCGTTCGCGTCCGACAGGACGTGCATCTTGGAACCCGGCTTGCCTCGATCCACGGGGCTCAGACCTATATGTTCGCCCCCTTTCGCCCTGACATGGGCGGTGTCGAGGATGACGCGGGTGATGTCGATGAGGCCGGCATCGTCGAGCCGGTGCAGCAAAGCCGCGTGCAAGCGGCCCCAGCCCCCGGCTCTGGACCAGATCGGGATCCAGCGGTGAGCCGTCGACTTCGATATATAGAGGCTGGGGGTATGGGAGCGCTCGCGAAGGCGCTGGACCGGTTCCACCCCACGGAGTTGGCGAATGCCGGAGCCATGAACCGTCCGGTGACCAGGTGCAGTGACTCGGCATCGCGCAGTCATTGATGCGTGATGCACAGGTCGTTCCGCTGGACGAGGCGACGGCCGGCCTCGGCCCCGCGCAGTCAGGTATCTTCCGCGAATTGGTGGGCGAACCGTCAGAATCCGTCAGCTTTGTGGTGTCCAGCCATCGGGCGGAGGGCCCCGCCGACCTCTGTGAGAGCGTCATCGTTTTCGACCAAGGACAGGTGGCTCTTCCAGGGAAAGTAAAAGTTCCGGGCTTCTTCGCCCAGACTGCCTTTAGCACGTCGGTCGAGCAGCGTGCTGAGATTGCCTGCTGCGGCCCGGTTCGTGGAGAGGCCTGAGGTATGCATCCAAACGGGTCACCAGTTCGTCGGCGGTGAGCTCGGCGAAGGCCGCGTGCAGTACCTCGGTGAGCTGCGCGTCGTGCTGTCGGCGCAGCGGATTGTCCGCGACCCGCGGGGCGCGGACGAGGTCGGGCCGCCCGAGCACCCGCTCGCAGAGCTCCACCCAGTCGCGGTCGCTCTGCACGCACAGGAACACCTCGTGCCCGTCCCCGGCCAGATAGGGGCCGTACGGGGCGATCGATGGGTGCCTGGCGCCGCTGCGGGGCAGGGGCGCCGCGCCGTACAGGGCCTGGAGGAGCGGCTGCCCCATCCACTCGCCGAGCGCGTCGAGCATGGCGACGTCGAAGGCGCTGCCGCAGCCGGTGCGCTCGCGCTCGTACAGCGCCGTGAGCACCCCGGTGTACGCGTACATGCCGGCCGCGATGTCAGCGATGGAGATCCCGGCCCGGGTCGGCTGCTGCTCGGTGCCGGTCGTCGAGACGAGCCCGGTCTCGCACTGCACCAGTAGGTCGAACGCCTTGCGGTCGCGGTAGGGGCCGCTGTCCCCGTAGCCGGATATGCCGCACACGATCAGCCGCGGCCAGCGCTCGCGCAGCGCCGGTGCGCCCAGGCCCAGCCGTGCGGCGGCACCGGGCGCGAGGTTCTGTACGAACACGTCGGCGGCTGCCAGCAGCCGGTCGAGCAGCGCCCGGTCCGTGGCCTCCTTGAGGTCCAGGACCACGCTCTCCTTGCCCCGGTTGCACCAGACGAAGTACGCGGACAGCCCGTTGGCCGCCCGGTCGTAGTGGCGTGCGAAGTCCCCGCCGGGGCGCTCCACCTTGATGACCCGGGCCCCGAGATCGGCCAATTGGCGGGTGGCGTAGGGGGCGGCCACTGCCTGTTCGAGCGAGACTACGGTGACGCCTTCCAACGGCAACATGCGGTCAACTCCCTCATGCCTGGCGCCCGCGCTTCGCCGCCGGCGCCGGTGTGGTCGGTGTCGACATCGTGCAGCGCGGCGGGCGGCGTCGGAACCGTCGCCGCGGCTGCGCACCGCGGCACGGGCACGGCGGGAGGGCCCGGCCAGGCGGGCCGGAGCCCGCAGGGCCAGCGGCTCGAATGGAGGTGGTTGCATGCGCCGGATGCAGCCGATGCGCGGGTGGCTGCCGCGCACCGACCGCGCCCCGGGCCGGGCAGCCGACCCACTACGGAACCCCCTACAGGGCCCGTCGCAAGACCCACCGCAAGGCCCATCGCAGAACGCGCAACAGAGCCCGCAGCAGGACGCGCCGCGGAGCGCACGGCAGGCCCCGGAGCGGGCCGCTCCCGCCCGGTCACCGGGCCCGCTCCCGCATCCCCCGCAGCCGGAACGGCGCTGGCGCCGCGTACCCCGCCTGCTGTCCCGGGCCGGCCGGCGGCCCGCCCGCGCCGCGCGGCTTGGCCGGTGGTGGCTGGGGCGGTCACGGCTGGGCCGGTCGGTCCTCGCGCTGGGGGCGGGGGCGCTGCCCGCGCTGGCGTTCCCCACCCCGTCGCTGTGGTGGCTGGCCTACGGGGCGCTGGTGCCCTGGCTGCTGCTGATCCGTTCGGCGCCCAGCGGTCGCCGGGCGGCCTGCGAGGGGTGGCTCGGCGGCGTCGGGTTCCTGCTGGCGGTGCACCACTGGCTGCTGCCCGTCGTCCACGGGTTCATCGTGCTGGTGGCGCTGGGGCTCGGGATGCTGTGGGCACCGTGGGGGTGGCTGGTGCGCCGGCTCCTCGCGCCGGGCCCTGACGCGGGGCGGCGGGCCGCCGGCGCCCTGGTGCTGCTGCCCTGCGGCTGGCTGATGGTGGAGTCGGTCAGGTCCTGGCAGTACCTGGGCGGGCCGTGGGGGCTGCTCGGGTCGAGCCAGTGGCAGGTGCAGCCGGCGCTGCGGCTGGTGTCCATCGGCGGCGTCTGGCTGGCCAGCGCGCTGATCGTGACCGTGAACGTCGCGCTGGCCGCCGCGCTGGCCCTGCCCCGCGCCCGCGCGACGGCACTGACCGCACTGGTCGGCTGCGTGGCGGGGGTCGCCGGCGCGTGGTGCTGGGCGCCGGTGCCCGAGCGCGCGGGCACCGTACGCATCGCCGTCGTGCAGCCGGGCGTCGTCGAGGGCAGCGGCAACCGCTTCGACCGCGAGGAACAGCTCACCCGGGAGCTCGCCGGGCGGGGCGTGGGGCTGGTGGTGTGGGGTGAGTCGAGCGTCGGCGCCGACCTGACCGAGCGGCCGGATCTCAGGCGGCGGCTGACCGCACTCTCCCGCACGGTCGGCGCCCGGCTGCTGGTCAACGTGGACGCCAAGCGCCCGCGCCAGCCCGGGATCTACAAGAGCGCGGTCCTGGTCGGCCCGCACGGCCCGACCGGCGACCACTACGACAAGATGCGGCTGGTCCCCTTCGGCGAGTACGTGCCGGCCCGCTCGGTACTCGGTTGGGCCGCCTCGCTCGGCACCGCCGCCCACGAGGACCGTCGGCGCGGGGCCAAGTCGGTGGTGATGCGCGTGCCGGACGCGGACCGTGCGGGGCTGCCCACGCGCCGCCCGCGCGGTACGGGAACGGGCTCGCTGTCGGTCCCGACGGGCATCGGCGGGCTGCGGATCGGCCCGCTGGTGTGCTTCGAGTCCGCCTTCCCTGACATGAGCCGCCGGCTGGTCAGGGACGGCGCACAGGTGCTGATCGCACAGTCAGCCACCTCGTCGTTCCAGCACAGTTGGGCACCGGCCCAGCACGCCTCGCTGGCCGCACTGCGCGCCGCCGAGACCTGGCGCCCGACCGCGCACGCCTCGCTCACCGGGGTCAGCGCCGTGTTCGGCCCGCGCGGCACGTCCGTCGGACACCGGCTCGGCACCGACCGCAGCGCGGCTGCCGTGTACGACGTGCCGCTGGCCCGGGGCACCAGCCCGTACGTACGGTTCGGCGACTGGCCCCTGTACGCGGCGGCCCTCACCCTGCTCACCGCGGCGGTACTCGCCACCGGCCGCGCGCTACGCCGCCGCCACCGGCCCGCCCCGCCCACCGCACCGCTCCCCGAGCGCCAGCCCACCGCCGACCGGGCGAGCGACTGACCTGCCCGTTGTGGTCGGGCGCGGGCTCGGGTTCGGGTTCGGGCGCGGGCACGGCCCGGTGGCCGTCAGCTCGTCAGTGCCTCCGTGACGATGTGCTCGCACAGTTCGTGCGTACGCAGCGCGTCCTGCGCGTCGAGTACCTGCCCGGCCCGCACCGCGTCCAGGAAGGCCAGCGTGACCTGCTCGATGCCGCGCTGCTGGGCGACCGGCACCCAGTCGCCGCGGCGGCGCAGGCTCGGCTGCCCCTTGTGGTCGATGACCTCGGCGAGGTTGAGCACCTGGCGCTTGGTGCCCTGGCCGGAGACCTCAAGGACCTCCTCGGTGGAACCGCTCATCCGGTTCATCGTGCCGATCGCCGTGAACCCGTCCCCGGAGAGCTGGAGCACCACGTGGTGCATCAGCCCGTCACTGACCTTCGCCCGGACGTCGACGTGCTCGATCGGCCCCGGGGCCAGGAAGCGCAGGGTGTCGACCACGTGGATGAAGTCGTCCAGGACGAGCGTGCGCGGCTCGTCCGCGAGGCCGACCCGGTTCTTCTGCATGAGGATCAGATCGCGCGGGTGGTCCAGGCACTGGGCGTAACCGGGGGCGTAGCGCCGGTTGAACCCCACCATCAGACTCACGCCGCGCTGCTGGGCGAGGGAGACGATGCGCTGGCTGTCGGCGAGCTCGTAGGCGAGCGGCTTGTCGACGTACGTGGGCACTCCGGCCTCGATGAGGCGGGTGGCGATCTCGGCGTGGACCGCGGTGGGGGCGTGGACGAAGGCGGCGTCGAGCCCGGCCGCGAGCAGCGAGTCCAGATCCTGGTGGCGCTGTGCCGCGGGGATGCGCAGCGCGTCGCCGACGCTGTGCAAGGTGGCCGGGGTACGCGTGGACAGATGCGGCTCCACACCCGGTTGAGCGGCGATGACCGGTAGGTACGCCTTGCGTGCGATGTCTCCCAGGCCAATGCAGCCGACCTTCACAGACGTCCCTCCATCCGCACGCCAGCCGGCGCGCCTCGCAGTGCTCCCGCCGTCCGGAAGGTCCCGCTCCCGGCGCCGGTGCTGCCTCGTTGCCCTACCCTGCGCGGGCAGCATACGTGCCGCGCGTACGGCGCTGACCAGGGCCTGCCCCGCTCCGGCCGGCCCGGGCCCGAATCCCGTACGGTCTCCGCGGCGCCCCCTACACGCTGCACCGGGGCCTGGTCGGCAAACGGCGGATATTGCTTGGCCAGCGGCGGAGCGGCAGACCATCATGACCGCCATGACTACGCCCGAGAACACCCCGACCGCATCCGCTGCGATCCTCGCCGACCGCCAGGAGCCGCCTCTGATAGCGGAGGAGCGCCGCATGCTCGAAGCCTGGCTCGACTACCACCGCGAAACGCTGGCCCAGAAGTGCCAGGGGCTGACCGAGGCCCAGTTGCAGGAGGTTTCGACGCCGCCTTCGCCCCTTTCACTGCTCGGTCTCGTACGCCATATGGCCGATGTGGAGCGCAACTGGTTCCGTCGAGTGCTCAGCGGCGAGGACGCCCCGCCCCGCTACTGGTCCACCGAGCGCCCCGACGGTGACTTCGACCTGGTCGACGCCGACGCCGAGGCCGACTTCGCCGCGTGGCGGGAGGAGATCGCGCTCGCCCGTGAGGCGGCTGCCGGCCGCACGCTCGATGACACCGCTCCCCGCCGCGACGAGGTGTTCAGCCTGCGCTGGATCTACATCCACATGATCGAGGAGTACGCGCGGCACAACGGCCACGCCGACCTCATCCGCGAACGCATCGACGGCGCCACTGGCGAGTAGCGCCGGCCCTTGCCGCACGCCGCCCAGTGGCAGGCCCCCTTCTCACGGGCGGGCCGCCCTGGCGGCGGCGCACCGCGCGACACTCCCGACCGTGCACCATCTGCCGTCCCCCACAGGAGCTTGCCCCCACCTCGCGCCACGCCCGATACGCGCACAGCACACGGCTCCCCGAATGCCCCGCCCTACCCCCGTGGGCCCCACCGCCGGCCTCTCGCGCGCATCGCTCCCCCACCGTGCCCCCAACCAACGGCCGCTCCTGTCCACTGGCTTCTCCTGCCGTCTGGCTCTGTCCCGCCACCTAACCTGGTCTGGTCTGGTCTGGTCTGTGGTCTGACGCTGTTCTGCCGTCCAGGTTCTGCCGCCCGGACTTGGTCTGCGGTCTGATCCGGTCTGCGGTTCTGTTTGCGGTCTGATCCGGCTGATGCCTCGCTCACGACCAAGGGCGCTGGCGTGGCGGCGCGGCGTGCTCGCTCACTGCCCCGGAGAGCCGCAGCGCCATCCGCCCAATCGCCACCCGCACCCCCTCGCCGTACGAGTCGTCGCCCAAGGCGCCGGACGCCGCCGTGGCCAGGTCGAGCTGGGCCCGGGCCGCGTCGAGCCGGCCGAGCTTGAGGTAGTCGGCCGCCAGGTTGAGGTGCAGCGAGGGGTAGAACCCGCGCACTGCGGCAGCCCCCTGCCGCCCGTCCGCGCCGGGTTCACCCGCGTCACCCGGACGGCTCGTCGTGGGGCCCGTCGACCCGGTCGTGGGCGCCTGGCCGGCCCGGGTGTCGGCTGGTCCGTCCGGTCCCCGCGTCAGCTTGTCCGCCGCGGCCAGGGCCCGTAGGTCCCAGGCCAGTTCGTCGGCCGGGTCGTCCTGGGTGTCGGCCAGGTAGTGCGCGAGCGTGCAGTGGTGCAGCGAGTCGCCGTCCGGGCCCACCTCCTGCCACAGCGCGGCCAGCCGATTCCGCGCCTCCTCCCGATCACCGCCCCGGTGCAGCATCACCGCCTGGCCGATCCGGGTCAGCACGGCGTCCGGCGACGCCTCCTCCTGCCGCTTGGCCACCATGGCCGCCTCCCGTCTGTGGCATCCAGCGCCCCCTGGTCAGCCCGACGCTAACCGCCGCCATCCGGAATACGGCCGAGGCGCCAGCGGACGCCCCCGACCTGACCGGAGACGACCCGGCCGGCGTACCGACCGTGCCCCGCCCGACGCCCCACGGTCCTCCTGCTGCACCGCCCACCGCGGGGGGCGACTGTACGGCAGGCACGGCATGCGGGACACAGGGGCACGGCACCGCGCGGCGCGGGAGCGGGGCCGCGCTTCCCTGCCGCAGGCCGGGCCGCTGCATGTCCCTCCCCCGGGCCGGGCCCGCACCCACAGCGCCCGTACTCACAGGACCCGTACTCACAGGACCCGTACCAGGGCGGTCGGGGCGAGCCACCCGACGGCAATCCACTCGATGGCAGGCGCCCCCGCCCGTACCCGGCTGCTCCGGAACCCGTCCGGGGGAGGCGCCCACCCTCAGAGCACCGGCGGGCGCGCTCGGCGGCTACTCGGCGAGGTCGGGTATCCGCCAGTCGATCGGCTGGTGGCCCTGTGCGGCGATGGCCTCGTTGATCTGGGTGAACGGCTGGGAGCCGAAGAACTTCCGGGCCGACAGCGGCGAGGGGTGCGCGCCCTGCACCACGGTGTGCCGCTCGGTGTCGATCAGCGGCAGCTTCTTCTTCGCGTAGTTCCCCCAGAGCACGAAGACCACTGGCTCGGGGCGGGCGTCGACGGCGCGGATCACCGCGTCGGTGAAGGTCTCCCAGCCCTTGCCCTTGTGCGAGTTGGCCTCACCGGAGCGCACCGTCAGCACCGCGTTGAGCAGCAGCACGCCCTGCTCGGCCCACGGCATCAGATAGCCGTTGTCCGGGACGGGGTGCCCCAACTCCGCGTGCATCTCCTTGTAGATGTTGCGCAGCGAGGGCGGGGTCTTGACGCCCGGGCGCACCGAGAAGCACAGACCGTGCCCCTGGCCCTCACCGTGATACGGGTCCTGACCGAGGATCAGCACCTTGACCCGGTCGTACGGGGTGGCCTCCAGCGCCGCGAAGACCTCTTCGCGCGGCGGGAACACCGGGCCCCGAGCCCGCTCCTCTTCGACGAACTCGATGAGCCGCGAGAAGTACGGCTGGTGCAGTTCGTCGCCCAGGGCGCCCTGCCAGGACTCGGGCAGCATGTCGGTCACTTGGGTGTTCCTCCGGTCCGTTCGTGCTTGACGGATACGAACGTACCCCCGGCCACTGACAATGGCCGCCACGCGCCGCGTTTGCGCACGTCAGCGCGGTGGAATGGGCCTCCGGCAGCGCGTGTCCCGGCGCCGCGCGCCCCGCGGCCCGCGCCGCGGCCCACCGCAGGGGGCCGACGCACCACAACCGTGGTCGCCGGCCCCGCGCTCCGCCTCAGACGCCGGCGTTGAGGAACAGCCCGCCGTCCACCACCAGGTTCTGGCCGGTCACCCAGGCGGCGTCGGCCGAGAGCAGGAACGCCGCCGCGCCGCCGATGTCCTGCGGCACACCGAGTCGGCCGAGCGGATAGGCCGCCGCTGCCTCCTCCTCGCGCCCCTCGTACAGGGAGGCGGCGAACTTCGTCTTGACCACCGCGGGCGCGATCGAGTTCACCCGCACCAGGGGCGCCATCTCGTGCGCGAGCTGCACCGTCAGGTTGATCATCGCGGCCTTGCTGATGCCGTACGCACCGATGAACGGCGAGGGCGCCAGGCCGGCGATGGAGGCGATGTTGACGATGGCGCCGCCGTTCTCCTTCTGCCACGCGCGGTACGTGTGCTGGGCGAAGCCGAGGGCCGAGACGACGTTGGTCTCGAAGACCTTCCGGGCCACCCCGAGGTCGAGTTCGGCGATCGGGCCGAACACCGGGTTCGTACCGGCGTTGTTGACCAGGAAGTCCACCCGCCCGAAGACCTCCATCACGCGCTCCACCGCCAGCGCCTGGTGGGCCTCGTCGTGGGCCTTGCCCGCCACGCCGATCACCCGGTCAGCGCCGCCCGGGACCGTCGCGCCGAGCGCTTCGACGGCCGCGCCGAGCGCTTCCTCGCCCCGTCCGGTGACGCACACCCGGTGGCCGCGGGCGAGCAGGGCCTCGGCCACCCCGTACCCGATCCCCCTGCTGCCGCCCGTGATCAGGGCGACCTTGCCGCTGTCCGTTGTGCTCATGGGTTCTTCCTCCCTCACCCGTCGCGGGCGTTGGTGGGCGTTGCGGTCAGTTGAGCGGGCCGCCGGCGACGTACAGCACCTGGCCGGAGACGAAGCCGGCTTGGTCGCCGGTGAAGAAGGCGATGGCGTTGGCGATGTCGTCCGGTTCGCCGACCCGCTGTACCGGGATCTGGCTGGCGGCTGCGGCCTTGAAGTCCTCGAAGCCCATGCCCACCCGCTCGGCCGTGGCCGCGGTCATGTCGGTGGCGATGAAGCCCGGGGCCACGGCGTTGGCGGTGACGCCGAACTTGCCGAGTTCGATGGCGAGCGTCTTGGTGAACCCTTGGAGGCCGGCCTTGACCGCGGCGTAGTTGGCCTGCCCGCGGTTGCCGAGCGCGGAGCTGCTGGAAAGGTTGACGATCCGGCCGAACGCGGCGTCCACCATGTGCTTCTGACACGCGCGCGACATCAGGAACGCACCCCGCAGATGCACGTTCATGACCGTGTCCCAGTCGGATTCGGTCATCTTGAACAGCAGGTTGTCGCGGAGCACGCCCGCGTTGTTCACCAGGACCACCGGCGGGCCGAGCTCCGCCGCAACGCGCGCCACGGCGCTCTCCACCTCGGCCGCGTCGGAGACGTCGCAGCGGACGGCGAGCGCGGTGCCGCCCGCCGCCACGATCGTCTCAACGGTGGCCGCGCAGGCCGCCTCGTCCAGGTCGAGCACGGCGACGGCGCGGCCCTCGGCGGCCAACCGCACGGCCGTGGCCGCGCCGATGCCGCGGGCCGCGCCGGTCACGATGGCAACGCGCTGTTCGGTGGTGGACATCCGGTCTCCTCGCCTCGGGAGCGGCGCCCGCATCCGCATCGGTCCCGCCGACCCGAAGACTGAGCAACCGCTTAGTAGCTTCAGCAGACGAGACGCTAGAAGCCGGGCCACCCCCTGTCAACGGTGCCCGGCTCAGCGCACCAGCAGGTCAAGCAGGCGCTCCACCTCGGCCTCGGCGTCGGTGGTGAGCCCGGTGTGCACCGGCCCCGGCTGGACGACCGTACTGCGCGGCGCCACCAGCCAGCGGAAGCGCCGTCCGGCCGCGTCACCTGCGGCTTGCCCCGCCTCCACACCGCCGTGGCAGACGCCTTCGACGGCGCCGAGCGCGGCCCGTACGCCGGCCACGTCCGCCGTGGGGTCGAGGGCGCGCAGCCGGTCTTCGTCCAGATGCGTACGGGCCGCGACCAGCGACCGCGCGTGGCAGTACAGAACGATGCCCGCATTGATCGATTCGCCGCGCTCCATCCGGGGGACCACGCGCAGCAGGGCGTACTCGAAGACGTCACGTCCGTTGTGCAGACCGCTCACTGCGCCGCCTTCCCTTCGGTCCACACCCGGAGCCAGGCGGGTGCCTGGGAGGGTCGCTTCGTGGTGGGCGGGCCGAGCGTGATCCGCTCGTGGATGGTCGCCACCCGTTCGAGAAGGCACTCGACGTACGCGGCACGCAGCCGGTCGGGCCCATCGGCCCCCTCGAAGCCCGGCTCGTCCACCAGCCACTCGTCGGGCACGTCCGCGGCGACCTCGGTGAGCAATTCCCTGGTGACCTTGGGCGCGAGGGCCTTGGCCGCGGCCGGCACGTCCGGGTCGAACGGGGCGAGGACGTGATCGGACGCGTCGTAGGGCTTGGCTGCCGCCTTGGCCGCGGTCGGCCAGTTGTGGTGCCAGATCATCGTGGCGCCGTGGTCGATGAGCCACAGCTCGCCGTGCCACACCAGGAGATTGGGGTTGCGCCAGGAACGGTCCACGTTGTTGATCAGTGCGTCGAACCAGACCAGCCGCCCCGCGTCCACCGGCTCGACCGCGAAGGCGAGCGGGTCGAAGCCGATCGACCCCGGCAGGTAGTCCATGCCCAGGTTCAGCCCGCCGCTGGCCTTCAGCAGCTCCTGCACCTCCTGGTCGGGCTCGGCCAGCCCGATGACGGGGTCGAGCTGCATCCGCACCAGCTCCGGCACCCGCAGCCCAAGACGCCGCCCGAGCTGCCCGCAGATGACCTCCGCGATCAGCGTCTTGCGCCCCTGCCCGGCCCCGGTGAACTTCATGACGTACGTACCGAGGTCGTCGGCCTCGACGATCCCGGGGAGCGATCCGCCCTCACGCAGCGGCGTGACGTATCGGGTCGCTGTGACCTCTGTCAGCACTTTCCCAGGCCACCCATCTCTACAGCCTTACGGTCTATGACGACCTCTCCAAGACACCGAGGCGAAAACTACCGGTCAACGGCGCTGGAACGCATCCGGGGACCTCGACCGACGAATCGGCCTCCCCGCTCCCCCGGCAGACCGTCGAGGACACCGCGCCCCTCGCTGCCGGCCTCCGACACGAAGTGAGCATAGTAACCGAAAGTGACCGCCGGCGAGGAATGCCCGAGCCGCTGAGCGCCGCCCATGGGCGCACGCTTATCTGACCGCTGCCCCGTTGCCGATGCCAGTGCTGTGCCGCTCTTGGGCGGCAAGGAGCTGATCGGCGTGATCGACCGCCCACTGGCCGAGGGCGGCCAGCCGTCCGTCAGAGAGGCTGCCGCCCAACTCGGACAGCTCGTACGCCACGGAGCGGTCGCCGGGAGGCACCGCAGGAGTCTCCTGCCGCGGCCTTGCGGTGGTCCAGGACGTGGTACGCCGCGCCTCCCAGGGGCACGAGCAGCGCGATCGCGAGCACGGTCACGACCAGCCGACGCCGGTGGCGGACGCAGCGCGGGGCGGGAACAGGTCGGTCGGCGCTGTCGTGAACGTGCGGAGCACCGCCTCGGACCGTGGGAGTGGGCGGGGCGAGCGTCGGCTGGGCGGGGACCTGTTGCGGCGGCTCGCCACAGGCCGCGACCTCGCGGCTGACACCGTGCGGGAGCCAGCCGTCGGTGAACTCCAACGCCCTCCCCAGGGCGGGATGGGCGCGCACGGCGTCGATCAGCTCACTTGGAGCGCCCGTCCACAGGGGGTTCGGCCAGGCAGCATCACAGCGGCTCAGCCGGGTCCGGGGGAACCCGGGACAGGTCGGGCTCCTCGTGGACCACCCGGCAGAGCGCGGCGGATTGCGGTCCGTCGCCGAAGGGGAGCGCTCCTCCGGCCATGTAGGCGGCCGGCACGCCGAGGGCGAAGACATCCGTGGCCGGGGTCACCGTCCGGCCCGTCGCCTGCTCCGGCGCCATGGAGGCGGCGGAGCCGATCCACAGCCTGGCACCGGTCAGGCCGGTGGCGTCGGCCGCGCGGGCGATGCCGAAGTCGTTGCCGCGGAGGCCGTCCTCGGTGATCAGCACGTTCGCCGGCTTCGGGTCGCGGTGCACGACGCCCGCCCCGTGGATAGCCTGCGGCGCTTCCGTGGCACCCGCCACAAGCAGCAGCACCGTGCGCACCGGGAGCGGGCCGAGCCGGTCGACCACCTGCCGCAGGGACGGGCCGGCCACGTGGGCGGTGGCCAGCCACGGCGTGGGGGCGTCCACGCCCGAGTCCACCACCTGAGCGGTGAACAGGCCGTGGATGCTCCGGGCGCGGGCCACTTCGCCGGCGCAGCGCCGCCGGAACTCCGGGTCGGCCGCGAATCCCTCCCGCACCACCTGGAGCGCGCCGGGCCGGCCGCCTGGCGTGTGGGCCAGATACACGACGCCGCTCCCGCCGGCGCCGAGCCGGGCAGGCAGGCGGTAGCCGCCGATCTCGTGGAGATCGTGGGCCGACAGGGGTCTGTGGGCGGCCCACACCCCGAAAGGCTGAAGGGACACGGTGACTCTCTCGGCAAGGGGGGCGAACACGGGCGGTCGGTTGCCACACCGGCACGCGAGGGCGCAGCGACCGCTGAGCTGCCCCCGGAGGGCGATCACGTCGCTAACTAAAATTTCAGTTAGTGCGATCGTTTCACCGCGTCACCCCAGAACCCGCCCCGGAACCACGGATTCACCGTGGCTGAGCCACACCCCGCAGCCGCTTCACAGCGTCGAGTCCCGTCGATACGGTCCGATATTTTTGACTGAATTTTCAGTTTGTGTCAGAGTCGCTGGCAGCGCCCGGTTTCGTCCGCAGAAGCCTCATCGCGCTCGCGCTCGACATCCCCCACGGCTTCACCGCACTGGCGCCCATGGCACGTCACTCCCGCGCTGCGCTCACCGAGCGTCGAGCCGATGCGGACGACTACGTTGATCCCACCACGATGATCGGAGCTCACCGTGTCCCCCCTCCTCCCCTCACGCCGCTCAGCCCTCCGTACCCTCACCGGAATCGGCGCCGTCGTCCTGGGCGCCTCGGCCTGCGGCTCCGGCAACGAGCCAGGAACCACGAGCACCTCCGGGAGCGCGGACACAGAGGCGAAGGGCCTGCGCCTGGGCGCCGAGTGGGAGAGCCATGCACGCACCTTCATGTCGTGGCCCGCACTGGACTCGGTGTGGGGCGAGGACCTCCCCTACGTACGCGAGGACATCGCCCGAATCGCGCGCGCCATCGCCGAGTACGAGTACGTCGTGATGATGGCCCGGCCCGGACAGCGGAAGGCTGCCCAGAAGGCATGCGGGCGCGATGTCGAGGTCATCCCTCTGATGGTCGACGACCTGTGGGCCCGTGACACGGTGCCGGTGTTCGTGGAGGACGACGGCAGGACCACCGGCGTCGACTTCAACTTCAACGGGTGGGGCGACAAGCAGGAGCACACCAACGATGCCGAGGTGGGCGCCACCCTCCTGGCCGAGTACGACATCCCCCGTCGCAAGGCCCCGCTGGTCGCCGAGGGCGGCTCCTTCGAGACCGACGGCGAGGGCACCCTTCTCGTCACCGAGAGCTCGGTCGTCAACGACAACCGCAACCGCGGCAAGAGCCGGAATCAGATCGAGGCCGAGATCAAGCGGACCTTGGGCATCGAGAAGGTGATCTGGCTGGCGGGCGTGCGCGGTGAGGACATCACGGACGCGCACGTGGACAGCCTCGTACGGTTCACGGCGCCCGGCGTGGTGCTCCTGGACACGGCGCACCCGGACACGCCGGCCGACTCCTGGTCCCGCTCCTCCGACCAGGCGCGGGCCGTGCTCGGCAAGGCCACCGATGCCAAGGGCCGACCGTTCGAGGTCATCGATCTGCCGCAGCCCGACCTGTACGAGATCACCGGCGAGGGCGACGACTTCGTGTCGACGTACGCGAACTTCTACGTTGCCAACGACTCGGTGTTCATGCCCCAGTTCGGCGACCGGAAGGCCGACAAGCGGGCCCGTAGCATCCTGCGGGAGCACTTCCCCGAGCGCGACATCGTGCCGGTCAAGATCGACACCATCGCCTCCGGTGGCGGCGGCATCCACTGTGCTACGCACGACGAGCCCGGCAAGCCGGTCGACTGAGCCCCGGCCCACCCCACGAAGCACCAGTGGTCACGATGCGACGACTCCCCCGATCCCGCGACAGACTCCTGATCGCGGGGCTGGTCCTGCTCGCCGTCGCGGCGGCCGCGGCCGTCGGGATCTGGGTGCAGGTCGGTGAGCGTCAGGCTCTGGACACCCG
The DNA here is from genome assembly GCF_040240285.1 of Streptomyces sp. HSW2009. Lineage (NCBI taxonomy): Bacteria > Bacillati > Actinomycetota > Actinomycetes > Kitasatosporales > Streptomycetaceae > Streptomyces > Streptomyces sp. HSW2009. The sequence goes on from NZ_JBEHZD010000001.1 coordinate 34,057, forward strand.
CTACCGTGCGGGCGCCTCGGTCCCCGACCGAGTGGACATCGCGGCGTCCGTTCAACGTGTCGACGCCGCCGGCCGGGAGATGGTCCTGCGCGTCCTGGTCACCCCGCGCGGGGACCTGGCGGAGGCGGGCGGCATCTCCCCCGCGCGGACCCTCACCCTGCAGACCTCGCCCTCGGTCCGCGGCGATCTCACCTTCCCGGCCCACGGTCGGATCTCGACCGTGGACGTGCGCGTGGCCTTGACGGCTGGGTCGGTCACGGACTATCCGTTCGACGCCTACGACGCGGCGCTTGAGTTCGGTGTCGTCCAGGGCGGCGAGGCGGTGCCCGTCCGTATGACGCTGTCCAACAGTGACGCGCTGTTCGCCGCCGACATCGACGCGTACGAGGCGGACGGCGCCGCGGTGTTCGACGTCGGCCTCGCCCGCTCCACCAGCGCCCTGATCTTCGCGGTGTTCATGATGGCCGCCATGTGGGCGCTGGCCCTCGCCGTACTCATCGGCGCTTGGTTCCTGCTCAGCCGACGCAAGGGCCTGACCTGGCCCGCCCTCGGCTGGATGGCCGCCACGCTCTTCGCCCTCGCGGCCTTCCGCAACACCGCACCTGGCGCACCGCCGATCGGCTCGCTCCTGGACTACATGGCCTTCCTCTGGGCAGAGGCGCTCATCGCGTTCTGCATCATCACCGTGGCCGTGATGGGGATGCGGGCAGAGGCTCATCCGCCGGAGCCAAAGGACTGAATCGTGTACGCGTGTCTCACAGCCGATACCCGGGCACACGGCGTTCAGGCGCCTGGTTCCCGCGCCGTGACGCAGTGCGCGCCGCTGTTGCCGTTGCCGTTGCCGTTGCCGTAGAGCTTGTCGAGGTTGAGCTGACCGACGGGTCTGCCGTACGCAGCCGCGATCGCCGACCTGGCCGCCGCGTCCTTGGCGGTGTCGCCGAACGGGGCACTGATCACGGCAAGGCGGGTGCCGTCGTCGAACACCGCCTCGATCTGGATCTCCGTCACCACGTCGGTGACGCCGGAGAGCACATCGTCCGGGCGAGCACCCTGCGGCCATGTTTGAGGGCACCAGCCGGACGCAGGCCGTCACGCGCGGCCTCGCACACCGTGTCGGCGATCAGCGCGGTCGCCTCCGGCACAGAGTCGCAGCCCGCACGGTAGGCGGACCCGCGCGAGCCCGGCGGCCGTGGACGGCGACAGCCGGTCCCGCTCCGTCGGGGTCAGGTGCGTATCGCCCCCCTGACGCACGGGCCTGGTGACGCGCATCGCGCGCCATTCCTTCCCCGGAGTTCACGTTCTGGAGTGCCGGACGCGATGTGTGCCGCTCACTGCGACACTGGAGCGGCTACCGGTACGCGCAGTCAGCGGCCCAGTCGCTCGACCTCGGCATCGATGGCCTCGCTCATCAGGGTCCGCGCGTGGGCGATCTGAAGCATGCCGCTGAGCCAGCGCATGCTCAGGCCCTCCGTCAGGGCGGTGAGCCGCTCGGCTGCCGCCGCGAGGGCCGCCGCCGGGGCCATGGGCCGGACCCGGCCCAGCAGGGCCGCCACATCCTGGGTCCATACCAAGGTGGCCCTCGCGAGGTCTTCACGCAGGGCTTCCTCGAAGACGGCGCTGGCCCGCAACTCACCCCAGGCGCTGCTGTTCTCCCTGACCTCGGTCGTGTCCTGGAGCTCAAGGAGCAGAGTCTGTTCCAGTTCCTCGCGCGGGCTGAGCGGCTCGGCCTGCGGGACCTGAGTCGTGTAGCGCTCGGCGCGGTCGCTGATGAACTCCAGTGTCCTGCGCAGGATCCCGGTGCGGTCCTTGAAGTGGTAGTAGATCAGCGCGGTGGATACGCCCGCCTCCTCGGCCAGTTCCTCCACGCGCAGACCACGAACCCCGCGTCGGGCGATCACCCGGGCTGCGGCTTCAAGGATCTGAGTGCTACGAGACGCCATGATCCGAACCCTATCCGGCACCTTCCATCCGGGACATCACGACCTGCCAGCACCGCGTCATACTGACTGATGATTCAGCCAGTGTGCGAGCCTATGGGCCCTGCCCACTCACGCGGGGATCACGTGGCGACGGACCTCCGAAGGGCCATCGTGGAAGGCGTCGCCCGAGTCATTGCCTGGCGGGGTTCCAGGGGCCTCGCACGGAGGACCTGGCGGCCGAAGTCGAGGTCTCCACCGCACCGGTCTACCACCACTTCCAGGACCGGGCCGGCATCCTGCGCCACACGTGGGAGTTCACCGGCGAGCGAGCTGAACGGTGCACGCCCGCTGGGGAGCGCCTGGGGAGAACCGGCCGCACAGGACCGTACGGCCGTGAAAGGACCGGAACGACTCATCAGCGCAGGTCAACACACCGCCAGGAGACGAACTCGCTGATGAGCGCGGTGCGGTGGACGACTTCATGACGTACGTACCGAGGTCGTCGGCCTCGACGATCCCGGGGAGCGATCCGCCCTCACGCAGCGGCGTGACGTAACGGGTCGCTGTGACTTCTGTCAGCATTTCTCTAGGCTGTCCGCCCCTTCCCACCCTTCCGCCGCACCGCCCCCGGCCGATGGGTGGGGCTGATGTTCCGGTGGGCGGAGCCGATGTCCCGGGTCGTACGCGCCTCCCGGCGCCCAGGGGCCGCAGGGCCGCGGCCAGCACGCCGGGGGCCATCGAGACCCACGGGACCGACACGCGTCCCCAGAGCTTCGTCCGGGCGATGGACGGCGCGGCGTGACACCCGGTGCGGGCCGGCGCACGACGCGCCCGGCCCCACCCGCCGGACTATCCAAGTCCCCCACTGCTGTGAAGAAGCTGCGCGTTGACCCACCCACCCGCCGGCGAACAGAGGAAGGTGACCAGGTTGGCGCAGTCCTGAGGCACGCCGAGGCGTCCCAGGGGGGTGGCGCGGACCATGTCCGCCTTGAGTTCTTCGGTCATCCACCCGGTGTCGATCGGCCCGGGGTTGATCGCGTTGCAGGTGATTCCCAAGTGGGCGAGTTCGCGCGCGGCGGCCAGGGTGATGCGGTCCATGGCCCCCTTGCTCGCCCCGTAGGGCAGGTTGCCGACCGTGTGGTCGCTGGTCAGGCTGATGATCCGGCCGCTTCCGTGTTCCCCGCGGAACCGCAGCCCGTGTTCTCGGATCAGCAACCACGTCGCCCGCGTGTTGACCGCGAAGTGCAGGTCGAAGCTCTCCACCGTGGTGTCGAGCAAGCCGGAGTCGACCGACTCGCAGTGGCAGAGCACCAGGGCGGTGACGTTCCCCAACTCCCGCTCGACGTCGTCGAAGAGCCGTGCCGGGGCCGCCGGGTCGCCGAGGTCCGCATCGACCGCGTACGTCCTTGCCCCGAAGGACGCCGCCTTCTCCTGCAACGCGCGGGGCGCACCCGGCTCCGTGCCCCACTCCATCCGCGCGTCATACGCGGTCCAGTACGTGAAGGCCACGTCCCAGCCGGCACGGGCCAGGTCCAGCACCACGGACGCCGCGATGCCCGTCGTCCGTCCTGCTCCCGTCACCAACGCGAGCGGCCGGGCCGCCCCTGTCGCGTCCTGCTGGCTCTTCCCGCGCGTCTCACTCGTCATGCTTCCATCCTGACGTCCAACCCTCCTCCGCAGCACCCGCATTTCCCGGGCCCGTCACACCCTGCACCCCCGCACGACGGGAGACGGCGATTCGACGCGAGCGAGACACCCAACCCGCGGGCCCAACCACCCACTCCGCACGTGCGTTGGGGAGTGGGCGGGCAGGCGGGTGGGCCCAGCCGTGGGTCGCCGCGTGTCGCCCTATGCTGCCCCCGACGATCATGTGGACCAGGGGAGGACGCGGGATGTTGGGCAGGTTGTTCGGCAGGGGGGCGGAGAGACCGGCGCAGAGGCCGTACGCCCTGCCGGTGGAGCGCAAGCGGTGGAGCAAGATGTACACGCTGCGCGCGCTCGGGGACACGCGGGTGTTGGCGTTGACGGAGGCGGCGCGGGCCGGGGACTGGTCGGCGGTCAAGGTGGCGCTTGAACCCTTCGACCTGGGCCGGGACGGCCACGTCCTGAGGGAACTGGCCGCGGTGGACGGCGTGCAGGAGTGGATCGGCCAGGCCGTCGAGAAGGAGGAGGACACCGAGCACCGCGCCCAGGCCCTGCTGATCTCCGGAGCGCGGCACATCGTCTGGGGCTGGGAGGCACGCACCGCGCAGTTCGCCTCGAAGGTGACGAGGGAGCAGTGGGAGGTCTTCTTCGAGCGACTCGCCATCGCCGAGGAGCACTTGTTGGAGGCCACCGAGGTGCGGGTGGAGTGGGTCGCCCCGTGGACCGAACTACTCACCCTGGGGCGTGGTGCGTCACAGGGTGCCGAGGTCAACGAGGCCCGGTTGGCGGGCGCCCTGCACCGCGACCCGTTCGACGTACACACCCATCTGGAGTGGCTCTATCACTTGCTGCCGCGGTGGGGCGGCGCTCCGGGTGAGGGGCTGGCCTTCGCCCGGCAGGCGGTCGCCCGCGCTCCGCAGGGGCACTCCGTCGGCTGTGTGCTCGCGTTGGCCTACATCCAGGTCTGGGAGGACGAGGACGACGTGGACTGTCTCGAAACACCCGAGATACGGGCCGAGTTGCGCGCCGCGGCGGGCCGCAGCATCCTGCACCCCTCGTACGAGTTCAGGCCCGGCTGGCAGCGCGAGTTCAACCTCTTCGCCATGGCACTGTCCCTGGCCGAGGAGCGCGACACCATACGTCGGGTCTTCCACACGTTGGACGGTGCGTACCTCGCCGGGCCCTGGCGCGGTCTGGCGAAGCCAGAGAAGATGTTCGCCCGCCACCAGCGGCGCGCCCGAGGGTGACGACCGAGGCTGGCTCCGCGGGGCGGGAAGGCACCCCCACGCCCCGCCCCTGGGCATCGACTCACCGCCTCCCCGGCGCCCGCTGGCTGCCCTCCTTCGGCCAGCCCTTGCCGAGCCAGGCGCTGAGTCCGCGGCGTTCACCCCGGTGCGCACCACAGGGGCGATTCAGCGCCCTGACGGGTGCACCGCATAGTCCGTTATCGGCATGAATTGCCAGCCCATGCGAAGCTCCCGACAGAAGCGAACACAACCGTCGAATCGCGGCGCCGGCGCCCGGCTCCTGGGGCACGGGCCGGTCGTGGCGGGCGGTCGAACGTCCCCCTCGCGTCCTGCGGGGCTTCACCTGGCCGCTGCGCTGCGGCCACCCCTGGCGCTGACGATCGCCCCCGGATCCGACAACGCCCAGGAGAGACAAATGAGTTCAAAAACCCCACCGTCCACCGGCCCGGGACGGCGCCTTTTCCTCCAGGCGACCGGTGTCGGCATGGGCGCGCTGCTCGCCGGTGCCGGGCTTGCCGGGCAGGCTGAGGCGGCGGGGTTCGCTCCGCGACTGCGCGAGAACCCGTTCCGCCTCGGGGTCGCCAGCGGCGAGCCCACCGCGGACGGCTGTGTGATGTGGACCAGGCTGGCACCGCAGCCGCTGGCTGCCGACGGGCATGGCGGGATGCCCGGCGCGGGCTACGACGTGCAGTGGCAGGTCGCCGAGGACGAGCGCTTCTGGCGTGTCGTCCGCGCGGGCACCGCGGTCGCCCTGCCCGAGCTGGGGCACTCCGTCCACCCGCAGGTGCGCGGTCTGCGGCCGGGCCGCCAGTACTTCTACCAGTTCCGGGTCAACGGCCACACCAGCCCGATCGGCCGGTTCCGCACCGCGCCCGACACCCGTACCAGCGGCGCCTTCACCTTCGCCACCGCCTCCTGCCAGGCGTGGTACCACGGCCACTTCAGCGCGTACCGCGACCTGGTCGCCCACGACCCCGACGTGGTGTTCTTCCTCGGCGACTACATCTACGAGTACGGCATCTCCAGCTCCAACATGTGGCGCAACGCCCCGCTGCCGGGCGGCCCGCACGAGGTGGAGACCAACACGCTCACCGACTACCGGCTGCGCTACTCGCTGTTCAAGTCCGACCCCGACCTCCAGGCGGCCCACGCGGCGGCGCCCTGGATTCTCACCCCGGACGACCACGAGGTGCAGAACGACTACGCGGACGAGCAGTCGCAGTACGGTCTGAGCCCGGAGGACTTCCTGCTGCGGCGGGCCGTGGCGTACCGCGCGTACTACGAGAACTGCCCGCTGCCTCCGCTGGCGCTGGCCCACGGGCCGGACGCTCAGTTGCACCGGCGGCTGCGCTACGGCCGGCTCGCCACCCTGCACGTGCTCGACACCCGGCAGTACCGCGGCCCGAAGCCGACGAACGCCGGGGAGCAGAACGCCCCCGGCCGCTCCATCCTGGGCGCCGGCCAGGAGCGGTGGCTCTACCAGGGGCTCCGCTCGGCCGACACCCGGTGGAACCTGCTGCTCCAGCAGGTGGGCCTGGTCAAGGTCACGGAGAACCGCGTCGACCAGTGGGACGGCTACCCCGCCGCGCGGCAGCGCCTCCTCGACGTGCTCGGCGAGCGGGGCGTGGCGCCCTCCGTGGTCTTCACCGGAGACTGCCACCGCTCCATCGCCGCCGATCTGCTCGCCGACTTCGACAACCCGGAGTCCGCCGTGGTGAGCAGCGAGTTCCTGGGCACCTCGATCGCCTCCGACGGTGACGGCGCGCCGAGCGACAACTACGCCAAGGACTGGCTGCAACACCCGTGGACGAAGTTCTACGACGGCCGTCGCGGCTACGTCCTGGGCCGTGCCGCCGCGGATGCGGTCACCGCCGAGTACCGCGCCGTCCCCTACGTCCGCGCCGACAACCAAGCGGCTGGCCTCTCCCTCGACCGGTTCCGCGTCGAGCACGGCCGTCCCGGCATGCAGAAGGTGAGCTGACCATGACCGACACGACCCTCTCCGCCTCCTCCTCCGAGGCCGCCGCGCGCGGGGGCCGCGGGCCCGTGGGCCACGCGCCCGGAAGCGTCTCGGGGCTCGCCGCCACCGGTGACCTCGCCGTGGTCGAGCTGACCTGGCACCCGTACGGCCACGGCCAACTCGTCGACCACTACGAGGTGTACGCCACCGAGCGCGCCGGGCGGCCGGGCAGTGTTCCCGGTGCGGCGACGCTGGTGGGGCGCACGCTCTACCCGCACTTCACGCATCTGGTCGGCCCCGAGGGGCGGACCCAGCACTACACGGTGGTCGCGGTCGTCGCCTCCGGGGCGCGGACCCGCCCGGCGCGTTCCGTACCGGGTACGAGCAAGGCGTCCGCGGCGGCCGGCCGGGTGGTGGCGCAGGTCGGTGATTTCGACCACAAGGGTCTGGAGTTCGCGCTGTCGCCGAGCGGCAGCGCACGTTTCTCGGCCACCTTCCCGACGGGTGTGGACTACCGGTACGGCACCTCCGCCCCTGACCAGGACTGGAGCTACCTCCACCCGGGGCCGAGCGATTCCTGGGCCGGCCGCAAGCAGCACACGTTCACGCTCCGCTTCGACCTGGACGCGGCGCCGAAGGAGGACCTGGCCTTCGCGCTGTGGCTGATCGACGCGCACGCGTCCAGCGCCGGCACCGGCGAGTTGACGATCAACGACAAGCCGGCACGGAAGCTGGAGTTCCGCAACGGCGCCACGCGCGGTTCGCTTGAGGGCGACGCCACCCGTTACGGCAGCACGCTCAAGCCCTCGTACTACGAGTTCCCGCTGACCGCGGAGTTGTTCACGGCCGGCGAGAACGTACTGCGGCTACGCAAGACCACTGGTTCGTGGATCGCGTACGACGCGCTGGGGGTCTTCGCCGCGAAGTAGTTCTCCCGGCGGCTCGACCTTCGCATCGGCGTGGGTCAGAAGGGGCTCGGTGGCTGCGCCACCGGGGTCCGTGCTGGCCCGCGCCGGTGTGGGTGGCGGGGCGTGAGCTGTGCAGACTGGCTCGGGGCGCGGCTGGAGGGGTGGGGCTGTCAGTGATCGGCCGCGCCCCGGGACGGCAGTCCGTGTGACGGTCCGCGTGATTGGGGGCCCGACGCTAGCCGCCGCAGCCGCGACAGCTTGGCCGAATTGCTGCCTTCACGGTGCGCCGACCGAGCCACATCCGGCCGACCCGAACCCCTGCGGCCCGCACGAGGGCCCGTGGCGCGACCGCCCGGGCAAGGCGCGGCGGAGCCCAGGTCGGCGGCTGCGTACGGGGCGGTTGTGCGCTTACTGCCGTTCCCGCCCCGTATGGGGTGGGATTCGGGCAGAAAATGCGGCTGCCGCTCCGGATCGCCACGGTGCGCACTCCGCCGTTTGCGGTGCGTCGCCCCCGTAATGACTTTCCCGCGGATGACAAACGCCGCCCTGTACGCCACATCCACCCATCCCGCCGCTTCGATCCCGAAAAGTCCTCGGCCGTCGAACGCCGCGCATCACGCAGTCCTTTTGTCTCGGATGGAGCAACCGGGACCGGCCACCGGCGATCGGGAAGACCTGCCACGCCGAAGCGGGCATTGCCGATGAGCGCTCGCGGAGTCGATCGCGTTACCGCTGATCGGGAAGGGCGAAAAGCGGAAGACCGGAACAGCTAGTTCCGCAGCCGCGAGAAGGGCATTCCCCCACTGCCTGGCCCCGCCATTCCCTTCCCACCCGGCGCCTTCACACATCCCGCACACGCTGGGTAGCGCGGCGGATGACGGTACGTCAACCCGCACGGTTCGGCCACCTCCTCTCACACCGGCCCGACGGCCACCGCACGCATGCCGGCCGGCCGCCGCACTCCCGCCCACCCGAGGCGCGGCGCCGCGACGGCCGGGCGCACCGGCAGAGGAGCCCCGGGGCGCCTCCGCCGCGCCCCGCCCCGCGTACGGTCTGCGCCCGCCGGCGACGGAGCCCCCGCACCGAGTAGGAGGAGTGTGACCGAAGGGGAAAGGAAAGAGGACCGGCCGCCTTTTCAATATTCCGCAGCCGAATGCCGTACGGGCGAAAATCACCCATCCATGCAGTCGACACACAGCAAGAAATCGAATTCTCCGATTTTCACGCTCAAGCTCATCACGGAACCACGGGAAGCATTCTGATCGACCCCGCTCCGCACGTCTCCCTCAAACCTCCAGGCATTATCGTTCCGCCCTTCTGACGCCATCATCAAAAACCAGTCGAGATAGCCGACTCGTTTACGCCCCGTTCACTTCAAGAAAGCATCCCATTCCCTCCCGGCGGACCCGTAGCGGTCGATTTTTCGATCGGCGTGCAGAAATACGAGCGAGCCATATGCCAACCGCGCTTTCCGCGTGTCCCGAAGGTGCGGCGTCACGTGGCATGCTGCGACTCCGGTACCGGGCCCGTTACTCCTGCGGCACCGGGCGCCCGCCCCGCAAAGCCCCGGTCCCACCGCATGGGCGCCGCCGCCCGAACCAGCGTCCAACCTGCCCCGAAGGGCGGCGGTGCTGGGCTCCGCACCCACTTCGGCCCACGGCCCGGCAGATACGGACGGTCCCGGTACCGGCACGGCGGACGCGGCGCACCCGGGCCAGGAGAAGGCGTTTTCACGCCAATCCTGAGGGTCACCGCCATCGCTCTCTGCTTACCCTCGGGTAAGCAGGGAGCGTGTCACCATCTGGACAGTCGACGACATGGTGAATCACTTTGCCTAGCCCGGCCCGATGAGTCGACTGCACTCAACCGTCGCGACGAATAAACAATTCTTTTACACATCGATGTTTCAATCGCCGAAACGCTGTTCACCTTGGCCGACGGCATCGCCTAGACGCCTTCGCCACCCCTCGATCTACCCCAGGAAGCCGCAGGTCAGCGAGGCCAGTTCGGTTCCGGTCCGATGAGTTGGCGCACGCCAGGACGCCACGCCATATCAGTTGATGCGCGGCAACTCCAGCCCTTCACTTTCACGTTTCGGTCAGTACGCTGGCACCCATCGGGTAAGAACACGTGACCAGGCGTTAGGGCGTTACCGTCTGCACGTCGCGTCACCAGGTTCCTATCGACAACATTCGGGGGTCTTTTCGACCGTGGATTATCTAGTGCATTTCCACGTCCTTGGTCCGGTCGGGGTAAGTGTTCACGGCAGTCCGGTAAACCTTGGCTCGGCCCGACAGCGAGCCGTGCTGTCCGCACTGCTTCTCACCCCAGGACATCCGGTGACCGCGGAGCAGCTCACGGAGGCCGTCTGGCCGCGCCGGGCGCCCAGCGCGGCAATGACGAACCTGCACAGTTACGTGTCCAATCTGCGGCGCACTTTGGAGCCGCATCGACCGCCGCGCAGCCGGGACAACGTGTTGCGGCGCGAGGCCGCCGGCTACGTCCTCGCGGTCGATCCGGAGAGCGTCGACGCGGTGCGCTTCGAGCGGCTGATGCAGGAGGGCCGGCGGCTCCTGCTGGCGGGCCGGCCGCAACAGGCGTGCCATTCGCTGGAACGGGCCCTGGCCCTGTGGCGCGGGGGCGCCCATCCGGAGGTCAGTGACTACACACTCGGCGCGCAAGTGGCCGCCCGGTTCGACGAGCTGTGGCTGCTCGCACTGGAGAGCTACTGGGAGGCCCGGCTCGCGGAGCCCGGGGACATCTCGGTGATCGCGGCCGAGCTGTCGGCGCTGAGCGCCCGTTTCCCGACCCGGGAGCGCTTCAACCTGTTGCTGATGCGGGCACTGTGTCACGCGGGTCGGCGCGTAGAGGCGATCGACACCTACCACCGCGCGCGGCGTGCGCTGGCGGACGAGTACGGCATCGATCCGGGCGAGGAGTTGCAGACGCTGTTCCGGCGAATCCTGTCCGGTGACCCGACGTCCGAGCGCCGCCGCCCGAGCCACATGTCCCCCATCCGCTGACTCCCCAGGTCCCCGGGCCCCATGGCTCCGGGCCCCTTCCCACCCGGCGTCGACCACGCGCCGTGGCATCGACGGCCGCAAAGCCACTGATGGCCCGCTTCGAACCTGTCTCAGGACAGGCCGGAGCGGGCCATCTTCGTTCACACCTCAACTACCGCAAGACTGCTCCAAGTTGGTTCCAAGATGACTCCAAGATCCCCGTGGCAGGGTGCTGATCAGCGCACGGGGGAGCACCACGGGGGCCGCCAGCTCAACTGTTCTCGCCCGGGCGTGGGGGAATGATCGCCGTAGGTACCAGGGGGGCGAACGAACAGGGCGCGGCCTGCGGTTGTGGGCCGTTGATGAGGGCTCAGCGTGCTCTCCCGATGGACGCGGTCGATGCCGTACGGCCTGCTCAGCGACGCCGCCTGCGCCGGTCACCCGATCCCTTGCCCACGAGCCATCGCCCTGCCCGGTGCACCGGATGGTGAGACGAGTCGATGAGGAAGCCCGTGCCGCAGCCAAGCCAGCAAGCCGATCCCGTCGTCATCGTCGGACTCACCACCCACCAGGGAGGCGGGGCGCAACCCGCCGCGGACGCCGACCGCGCGTTCTTCTCGCTTCCGGCGAAGGCCGAACTGACCGCCGATCTCTCGCTGGCACTGCGGCTGGCATGGACCGCGCTGGAGGACGGCGGGATCGTGCCCGGCACGCTCACCGTCGGCCGCACCGGGTGCTTCTTCGCCGCGGCCGACGCCGGCGACAGCGACAGCGACAGCGACAGCGATGATGACGGCGGTGGCGGTGGCGCCGACGGCCTGGCTGGACAGGTCGCCGCCGGCCTGCGCCTTACCGGCCCACGGGCCACGGTGGGCCGGGGCGGCGCGGTGTCATCGGGCCAGGACGCGGTACGGGCGGCGGTGGCGCTCGCCGCCGACCAACTGCGCCGCGGCGCGGTCGATCTCGCAGTCGCCGGCGCGGTCGGGCCCCGAACGACCGAGGTCGACGAGACCAGCGGCGTCGTGGTGGTGCTGTGCCGAAGCTCGCGAGCGGTCCGGGCCGGGGACCGGGTGTACGGGGTGCTGCCCGATGACACCGTGGCGGGCAGCGCACCGGACGCCGCCGCATCCGAAACGTCCGACGCGTACCCGGCACGGAACGCCGAGCGCACCGCGGCGGAGGTGGTCGCCCTGGTGGGCGCCGCCCCCGTATCGCCCGCTGCCCGCGCCGGCGCGCCGAAGGACCCGGGCGCCGTACCGCTGGACACCACTCCCCTGGTCCCGCTCGTACTCTCCGCGCACAGCGCGGCCGCCCTGCGGGCCACGGCCGCGGCCCTGCACCAGCGCGTCACGGACCTTGCTGCGCTCGACCTGAAGGACCTCGGGCTGTCGCTGGCCACCACCCGCTCCGCGTTCGCGCACCGGGCCGTCGTCCTGGCGGCCGACCGCGCCGATGCCCTGCTCGGGCTGCGCGCCGTCGCCGACGGCACCTTCACCCCGCTGGTCGTGGGCGCCGCCCAGCAGGACCCCGGGGTCGGGGCTGACGGGGGCAGGGCTGACCGGGCCCGGTACCCTCGCCCCGTCTTCGTCTTCCCCGGGCAGGGTTCGCAGTGGCCGGGGATGGCCCTGGACCTGGTGGAGTCCTCCGAGGTCTTCCGACGCGAGCTCCGCGCCTGCGCGGACGCGCTGGAGCCGTACGTCTCCTGGGACCTGTACGAGGTGCTGCGCGGCGCGCCGGGCGCCCCCGAGTTGCGGGCCGTCGACGTCGTGCAGCCCGCCCTGTTCGCGGTCATGGTCTCGCTCGCCGCGCTGTGGCGCGCCTGCGGCATCGAACCGGCGGCCGTGGTGGGCGCCAGCCTGGGCGAGATAGCCGCCGCGCACCTCGCCGGGGCGCTCACCCGGGAGGAAGCCGCGCAGGTGGTGGCGCTGTGGAGCCGGGCCCAGGCGGGCGCGACCGGCGACGGCGACCTGGCCTCGGCCCTGGCGTCCCGCGCCGATCTGGAGCGCCGGCTCGCCCGCTGGGGCGATCGGCTGCACTTCGCGGGCTCCAACGGCCCGTACTCCGTACTCTTCAGCGGCGACCGGGCGGCGGTGGCCGAGCTGCTCGCCGAGTTGGACGCGGACGGGGTGCGCGCCAAGCTGCTCGGGAACGACCTGCCGGCACACTCGCCCGCGCTGCGCCTGGACGACGACCTCCTGCTCGGCGGGCTGGCCGGGCGGGAGGCGCGCGCGTCGTCGGTGCCCTTCTACTCGTCACTGACCGGTGGCCACCTGGAGACCGCGGGGCTCGACGGCCCGTACTGGCAGCGCAACATCACCCGGGAGATCCGCTTCGAGCAGGCCACCCGGGCCCTGCTGGCCGCGGGTCACCGGACGTTCATCGAGGTCAGCCCGCATCCGGTGCTGCTGGCTGCGGTGCAGGAGACGGTGGAGGACGAGGGCCTCGGCGCGCACACGACCGTGGTGGGCTCCCTACGCCGGCGCATCCCCGGCGTGCCCGCCTTTCTGCACTCCCTGGCGGAGTCGTACGTGCGCGGGGTCGCGGTCGACTGGGGCGCCGTGTTCCAGGGCTCGGGCGCCCGGCGGATCGGGTTGCCCAGCTATCCGTTCGACGCGGAGGCGACCGGCAGCGCGGCCGAGCGGGCCGCTGGTGGCGCCGCAGGCCCCGCCGACCGGCTCCGCCGCGAACTCGCCGCGCGCTCGGCAGACGAGCGGTCCGCCTGGCTGACGGATGTGGTGAGCGCCCAGGTCGGCGCGGTACGCGGAGGGCGCCCGCTCGAAGGGCACGAGGTCCGACGGCCGTTCAAGGAGCTGGGTTTCGACTCGCTCACCGCCGTCGAACTGCGCAACCGGCTGGTGGCCGCGACAGGTCTGCCGCTGCCGATGACCCTGCTCTTCGACCGGCCGACGGTCGAGGCGGTCGTCGCGTACGTGCACGACGTGCTGGTGCACCCCGGCGGCCCGGGCGCCGCCGCGCCCGTCGCCGCCGGTCCCGCGACCGCCGACGAGCCGATCGCCATCATCGCGATGAGCTGCCGCTTCCCCGGCGGCGCCGACACGCCCGATGCCCTGTGGCGGCTGGTCGCCGATGGCGCGGACGCCCTCTCCCCGTTCCCCGTGAACCGGGGCTGGGACGATGTGCACGACCCGGACCCGGACCGCCCCGGCACGACGTACGTCAGCGAGGGCGGTTTCCTGCACGACGCCGACCAGTTCGACGCGGGGTTCTTCGGCATCGGCCCGCGCGAGGCGCTGGCGATGGACCCGCAGCAGAGGCTGCTCCTGGAGACCGCCTGGGAGGCGTTCGAGCGGGCGGGCATCGACCCGACGGCGCTGCGCGGCAGCCCCGGCGGCGTGTTCATCGGCGCGATGACGCAGGACTACGGCGAGCCCATGCACCTGGCGTCCGAGCGGGTCAACGGCCATGTGCTGACCGGCAGCACCGTCAGTGTGCTGTCCGGGCGGTTGTCGTACGTGTTCGGGCTCGAAGGCCCGGCGCTCACCGTCGACACGGCCTGTTCGTCATCGCTGGTCGCGCTGCACCTGGCCGCCCAGTCGCTACGCCGCGGAGAAACCACCCTCGCCCTGGCCGGCGGCGCAGCCATCATGGCAGCCCCCGGCATGTTCATCGAGTTCAGCCGCCAACGCGGTCTCTCCCCCGACGGCCGCTGCAAGGCGTTCGCCGCCACGGCCGACGGCACCGGCTGGGGCGAAGGCGTCGGCGTACTCCTCCTCGAACGCCTCTCCGACGCACAGCGCAACGGCCACCAGATCCTCGCCGTACTCCGCGGGTCAGCCATCAACCAGGACGGTGCGTCCAACGGGTTGAGCGCACCGAGCGGGCCGGCCCAGCAACGGGTGATCCAGCAAGCCCTGGCCGATGCGCGCCTCACCCCGGCCGAGGTGGACGTGGTGGAGGCGCACGGTACGGGCACGCGGTTGGGTGACCCGATCGAGGCGCAGGCGCTGCTCGCTACGTACGGGCAGGGGCGACCGGCTGACCAGCCACTATGGCTGGGATCGCTGAAGTCCAACATCGGACACACCCAAGCCGCAGCCGGAGTCGGCGGCATCATCAAAATGGTGCAGGCCATGCAACACGGCACCCTGCCGAAGACCCTGCACGTGGACGAGCCCACACCACACGTCGACTGGGAATCCGGGGCCGTGCGCCTCCTCACCGAGGCCCGTACCTGGCCCGAGACCGGCCGCCCCCGCCGAGCCGCCGTCTCCTCCTTCGGCATCAGCGGCACCAACGCCCACGTCATCCTGGAGCAAGCCCCGGAAGAGGCACCACGGCAGGAATCCGCCCAGGAAGACGAAGGCCCCAAGATCGCCACGGGTGTGGTGCCGGTGGTCATCTCGGCCCGTGACGCCCAAGCCCTACGTGCCCAGGCCGCGCAACTTGCCGCGTACGTCGAAGAACACCCCGACACCGACCCGTACGCCATCGCCCACACCCTGCTGACCGGCCGAGCCACCCTCGAACACCGCGCCGTACTCCTCACCCACAACCGCGACCACCTACTGGACGCACTCCACGCCCTCGCCGAGGGACGAGAACACCCCAGCGTCGTCACCGGCAGCGGCAACCACGGCCGGCCGGTGTTCGTCTTCCCAGGTCAGGGCAGCCAGTGGACCGGCATGGCCACCGAGCTTCTTGCCACGTCTGACGTCTTCCGGCAGTCGATAGCCGAGTGTGAGAGCGCGCTCGCGCCGTACGTCGAGTGGTCGTTGATGGATGTGCTGACCAACGGTGAACCCATCGAGCGTGTGGACATCGTCCAGCCAGCGCTGTTCGCCGTCATGGTCTCGCTCGCCAAGGTGTGGCAGTCCCTGGGTGTGCACCCCACCGCCGTCATCGGACATTCGCAGGGCGAGATCCCTGCCGCGGTCATCGCCGGAGCACTCACCCTCGAAGACGGCGCCCGGGTCACCGCACTCCGCAGCCAAGCCATCCACACCACCCTCACCGGACACGGCACCATGGCATCGGTCACCCTCACCCCGGAGGCCACCCAGCAACTCCCCGGGGCGTGGGGAGACCAACTCCACATCGCCGCCCACAACGGCCCCCACACCACCGTCATCGCCGGCCAAACCACCGCAGTCGAACAACTCCTAGACCACTGCGAACAACACAACATCCACGCCCGCCGCATCAACGTCGACTACGCATCCCATACGCCGTACGTGGAAGCCATCCGCGATCAACTCAGCGATTCCCTCGGCGTGTTGAAGCCGCACAAGAGCGACGTCCCGTTGTACTCCACCACCACCGGCGAAGCACTCGACACCACCCAGCTCACCGCCGACTACTGGTACACCAACCTCCGCCAACCCGTACTCCTCACCCACGCCGTCACCACCGCACTCAACAACGGACACACCCTCTTCATCGAAATCAGCCCCCACCCCATCCTCACCACCCCACTCCACGACATCACCGAGGCGACCAACCAACCCACCACCATCACCGGCACCCTCCGCCGCGACCACGGCAACTGGACCCAACTCCTCACCGCAGCAGCCACCACACACACCCACGGCACACCCCCCAACTGGACCCACCTCCTCCCACCCACCCGACACCACCCGAGCCTCCCCACCTACCCCTTCCAACGCCAGCGGTATTGGCTCACCGCCTCCGCTCCCGGCCAGCACCTGGGCAGTGGGGCCACTGGACACCCCTTCTCTCTTACGCGTACGGACCTTGCCGGTAGCCAGGAGACCCTCTACACCGGGCAGATCTCCACCCACACCCACCCCTGGCTCAACGACCACGCACTCTGGAACACCCCGCTCCTCCCCGGCACCGCACTCCTCGAACTCACCCTCCACACCGCACACCACACCGGACTCCACCACATCGACGAACTCACCCTCCACACCCCACTCACCCTCACACCCCACCAACCCCAACACCTCCAAATCCACATCGGCACCCCCAACACCAACGGACAACACCCCCTCACCATCCACTCCACACCCCACCCCCCACACCCCACGGAAGGTGACGGATGGGTGCAGCACGCGGTGGGACTGGTGTCGGCGAAGGGGGCGCTGCCGGCGGAAGGGGCGTGGCCCGGGCGCGGGGACGTGCTCGACGGGGCCGACGGGGTCTACGAGCGGTTGGCCGCGGTCGGTTTTGACTACGGGCCCGCCTTCCAGGGGTTGCGGCGGCTTGCACAGGTGGGTGGCGACGTGGTCGCGGAGGTCGAGTTGGCTGAGCCGCAGCGCGCGGACGCCGACCGGTTTGACGTCCACCCGGCCCTGCTGGACGCGGCCCTGCACGGGACGCTGCTGGAGGGCTCGGACCAGGTGCGGCTGCCGTTCACCTTCAGCGGCGTCACCCTGCACGCCACCGGTGCGAGCGCTCTCCGCGTGCGGCTCACACCCACCGGACCCGACACGGTCGCGGTGCTGGCCACGGACACGGCGGGGCAGCCGGTCGTCTCGATCGACGCACTGACGCTGCGGTCGGTGACCGCCGAACAGTTCCGGGCCGTCGCCAGCGGGCTCAACGACCCGCTTTATCACGTGGATTGGGTTCCGACGGCGGTCGCCGACGTTCCGCCGACCAGCACCGGTCGGCCCGTACTGGTGGGGTCCACGGCGCTGCTCCCCGACCTCGCGGACGCGGCTCCGGAGCGGGTGGCTGACGACCTCGGCGCGTTGATCGCCGCGGTCGACGCGGGGGGCCAGGTGCCGGACACGGTGCTCGTACCGTTCCTGACCGAGGCCGACGCCGATACCACGGCCGACGGCGGAACTGCGGCTGGGACCGGGGCCGGGGCCGGGGTGCAGGGTTGGGGCGAGATGGTCGGGGCGGTGCACGCGGCCGTCCGTGAGGGGCTTGCGGTCGTGCAGTCCTGGCTGGCCGACGAGCGGTTCGCCGCCTCCCGGCTGGTGTTGCTCACCCGCGGGGCGGTGGGCGTACGGGCCGGGGACGAGCCGGGGGACCTGGTGCGGGCGCCGCTGTGGGGGCTGTTGCGGTCCGCGCGGTCGGAGCATCCCGGCCGGCTGGCGCTCGCCGATCTGGACGGCGACCCCGACTCGTACCGGGCCCTGCTGCGCGCGCTCGCACCGGGCGCTTCGGACGAGCCGCAACTCGCGGCACGTGCAGGGGAGTTGTTCGCCCCGCGGCTAATCAAGGTGGCGCCTTCGGCCGGTGCGGGGGCGAGCCCCTTCGACGGCACGGGGACGGTGCTGATCTCCGGTGGCACCGGTCTGCTCGGGGGCGTGCTCGCCCGCCATCTGGTCGCCGAGTACGGCGTGCGCAGCCTGCTGCTGGTGAGCCGGCGCGGGCCGGCGGCCGATGGTGTGGAGCAGTTGCGTGCGGAGTTGGTGGCGGCAGGGGCGAGGGTGGCGGTGGTCGCCTGTGATGTCACGGACCGCACGGCGCTGGCCACGGCGCTCCGGGCAGTGCCCGCCGACTTCCCGCTGACCGGCGTGGTGCACACGGCCGGGGTGTTGGACGACGGGGTGGTCGGCTCGTTGACGCCGGAGCGGGTCGCGACAGTGCTGCGGCCGAAGGTGGATGCGGCCTGGCATCTGCACGAGCTGACACGCCCGTACGACCTGCGGGCCTTCGTGCTCTACTCGTCGGCGGCCGGCACGCTCGGCCAGGCGGGGCAGGCGAGTTACGCGGCGGCCAATGCCTTCCTCGACGCGCTGGCACAGCACCGCCGTGCCGCAGGGTTGCCCGGTCTCGCCCTGGCCTGGGGGCTGTGGGCCGAGGCGGGTGGGATGACCGGCCACCTGGCGGAGGCCGATCTGCGCCGACTGGGCCGTACAGGTCTGGCCCCCATGGCAACCGAGCAGGGGCTCGCCCTGTTCGACCTGGCGGTACGGGCCGAGGCCGACGCGCGGGCCACGGTTGGCGGTGCGTCGGAGGCCGACGCACCTGGCGACACAGCCGGCAGGCCGACCGGCGGCAGTGCGGGCGGTGGGCGGGGGGCGCTGGTGCCCGCGGTCCTGGACTTCGGCGCCCTGCGCGACCAGCCCGAAGTGCCGGCGCTGCTACGGCAGTTGGTGCGCGCCGCGGGACCCGCACCGCTGCGGTCGGCCGGGCGGGGCGAGGCGGCGGCTGACGTACAGCGGTTCGCAAACCTTGCGCCCGATGAGCGCCGTCGGGCCCTCGTCGACCTCGTACGGAGCCAGGTGGCGACCGTGCTCGGCCACCCCACCCTGGACTCGGTCGACCCCGGGCGAGGCTTTCTCGACCTCGGCGTCGACTCGCTGACCGCGCTCGACCTCCGCAACCGGCTCGGCGCCGAGGTCGGCCGGACGCTGCCCGCCACCCTGATCTTCAACCACCCCACCCCCACCGCCATGGGCCGCTTCTTGGCGGCCGAACTCTTCCCCGACGACGAGGCCGCAGGACCCGGCGCCGACGGGCCCGGCCCGGACGGGGCCGATGGGCAGCCGGACGAGGCGGAGTTCCGCCGGGCGCTGGCCGCGATCCCGCTGGCCAGGTTCGAAGAGGCCGGGCTCGTACGGACCCTGCTGGGTCTCGCGGAGCTCGCGGGCGGGCAACCCGCCACGCCGGTGGCGGAGCAGCAGGGCAGCGCGCTGGACGCGATGAATCTGGACGACCTGGTCCGGGTGGCCCTCGGTGACAACTGATCGTTCATTCCACGAGGTTCGGAGTTATCGATGACCGCATCGAGCGAAGAAGTCGTCAAGGCACTGCGGGCCTCCCTCAAAGAGGTCGAGTCCCTGCGGCAGCGCAACAGCGCGCTGGTCACAGCGGCCTCCGAGCCGATCGCGATCGTCGGCATGGCCTGCCGCTACCCCGGTGACGTGAGCTCGCCCGAGGAACTGTGGCAGTTGGTGGCGGGCGCGGGCGATGCGATTTCCGGTTTCCCCGAGGACCGCGGCTGGGACCTCACCGAGCTCTACGACCCGGACCCGGACGCCGTCGGCAAGACCTACACCAGGTCGGGTGGTTTCCTGCGCGGCGCGGCCGACTTCGACCCCGAGTTCTTCGGGATCAGTCCGCGCGAGGCGACGGCCATGCACCCGCAGCAGCGCATCCTGCTCGAAGTCGCCTGGGAGGCGCTGGAGCGCGCCGGGATCGACCCCACCTCGGTGCAGGGCAGCCGGACCGGGGTGTTCGCCGGCGTGATGCACCAGGACTACGCCGCTCCGCTCCGGGAGACGCCGGAGGACCTTGAGGGTTACCTGATGACGGGCAGCCTGGGCAGTGTGGTGTCGGGCCGCATCGCCTACACCCTGGGGCTCGAAGGGCCCGCGGTCACGGTGGACACGGCGTGTTCGTCGTCGCTGGTCGCGCTGCACCTGGCGGGCCAGTCGCTACGCGCCGGCGAGTGCTCGATGGCCCTCGTCGGGGGCGTCACGGTGATGACCGCACCGGTCGGGTTCGTCGAGTTCAGCCGCCAGCGCGGCCTGTCCCCCGACGGCCGCTGCAAGGCGTTCGCCGCCACGGCCGACGGCACCGGCTGGGGCGAGGGCGTCGGCGTCCTGGTGCTGGAACGCCTCTCGGACGCACAGCGCAACGGCCACCACGTACTCGCCGTACTCCGTGGGTCAGCCATCAACCAAGACGGCAGCAGCAGCGGCTTCTCCGCACCGAACGGCCCCGCGCAGGAGCGGGCCATCACCCAGGCCCTCAAGAACGCCCGGCTGACCCCGGCGGACGTGGACGTGGTGGAGGCACACGGCACGGGCACCACCCTCGGCGACCCGATCGAGGCGCAGGCGCTGCTCGCCACGTACGGGCAGGGGCGACCCACTGACCAGCCACTATGGCTGGGATCGCTGAAGTCCAACATCGGACACACCCAAGCCGCAGCCGGAGTCGGCGGCATCATCAAAATGGTGCAGGCCATGCAACACGGCACCCTGCCGAAGACGCTGCACGTGGACGAGCCCACACCACACGTCGACTGGGAATCCGGAGCCGTGCGCCTCCTCACCGAGGCCCGTACCTGGCCCGAGACCGGCCGCCCCCGCCGAGCCGCCGTCTCCTCCTTCGGCATCAGCGGCACCAACGCCCACGTCATCCTGGAGCAAGCCCCGGAAGAGGCACCACGGCAGGAATCCGCCCAGGAAGACGAAGGCCCCAAGATCGCCACGGGTGTGGTGCCGGTCGTCCTCTCGGCCCGCGACACCCAAGCCCTGCGCGCCCAGGCCGCGCAACTTGCCGCGTACGTCGAAGAACACCCCGACACCGACCCGTACGCCATCGCCCACACCCTGCTGACCGGCCGAGCCACCCTCGAACACCGCGCCGTACTCCTCACCCACAACCGCGACCACCTACTGGACGCACTCCACGCCCTCGCCGAGGGACGAGAACACCCCAGCGTCGTCACCGGCAGCGGCAACCACGGCCGGCCTGTGTTCGTCTTCCCAGGTCAGGGCTCACAGTGGACCGGCATGGCCACCGAGCTTCTTGCCACGTCTGATGTCTTCCGGCAGTCGATAGCCGAGTGTGAGAACGCGCTCGCGCCGTACGTCGAGTGGTCGTTGACGGACGTGCTGACCAACGGTGAACCCATCGAGCGTGTGGACATCGTCCAACCCGCATTGTTCGCCGTCATGGTCTCGCTCGCCAGGGTGTGGCAATCCCTGGGTGTGCAACCCACCGCCGTCATCGGACACTCACAAGGTGAGATCCCCGCCGCCGTCATCGCCGGAGCACTCACTCTCGAAGACGGCGCCCGCGTCACCGCACTCCGCAGCCAAGCCATCCACACCACCCTCACCGGGCAAGGTGCGATGGCATCGGTCAGTCTCACCCCTGAGGCCACTCAGCAACTCCCCGGGGCGTGGGGAGAGCAACTCCACATCGCCGCCCACAACGGCCCCCACACCACCGTCATCGCCGGCCAAACCACCGCGGTGGAGCAACTACTCGCCCACTGCGAACAACACGGCATCCACGCCCGCCGCATCAACGTCGACTACGCCTCCCATACGCCATACGTGGAAGCCATCCGCGATCAACTCAGCGATTCCCTCGGTGTGTTGAAGCCGCGCAAGAGCGACGTCCCGTTGTACTCCACCACCACCGGCGAAGCACTCGACACCACCCAGCTCACCGCCGACTACTGGTACACCAACCTCCGCCAACCCGTACTCCTCACCCACGCCGTCACCACCGCACTCAACAACGGACACACCCTCTTCATCGAAATCAGCCCCCACCCCATCCTCACCACCCCACTCCACGACATCACCGAGGCGACCAACCAACCCACCACCATCACCGGCACCCTCCGCCGCGACCACGGCACCTGGGCTCAGTTCCTCACCCACGCCGCCCACCTCCACACCCACGGCACATCCCCCAACTGGACCCACCTCCTCCCACCCACCCGACACCACCTCAACCTCCCCACCTACCCCTTCCAACGCCAGCACCTGTGGATCTACGACGAGGCTGCTGAGGGTGTCGAGGCCGGTGCCGCCGTGGTGGACGCGGTGGATGCGGGGTTCTGGGCGGCGGTCGAGGGGGGTGACGTCGGTGCGTTGACGGCGGCGTTGCAGATCGAGGACGAGGCCGGGCGTGCGTCGCTGTCCGCGCTGGTGCCGACGCTGTCGGCGTGGCGCAAGCAGCACCGGGAGCGCGATGCCGTCGACGGGTGGCGCTACCGGATCGGATGGAAGCCGGTCGCCCGGGTGTCGCCCGCGCCGTTGGCCGGAACCTGGCTCGTGGTGCTCACCGCCGGCCAGCAGTCGGACCCGTGGGTGGCCGAGGCCCTGGGCGTACTCGGCGGTCACGGCGTGCGCGTCGTACCGGTCGAGCTGACCGATGCGGACGACGATCGTGCGGTGCTCGGCGGCCGGTTGCGGGACGTCATCGCCGAGGCGCGCGGTGCGGGCGGCGGGGACGGGGCGGCCGGTGTGCTGTCGTTCCTGGGGTTGGACGCGCGTCCGCATCCGCGGCACGGCGCGCTGGCGACCGGCGTGGCGCTGACGTTGACCCTGGTCCAGGCGTTGCATGAGCTCGGGGTGCGGGCGCCGTTGTGGAGCGTCACCCGCGGCGCGGTGTCCACGGGCTCGTCGGACGGCCCGGCCGATCCGGTGCAGGCGCAGGTGTGGGGGCTCGGCCGGGTGGTTGCCCTTGAGCACCCGGGGCTGTGGGGCGGGTTGGTCGATCTGCCGGAGGGCCTGGACGCGCGTGCGGTCGCGCTGCTGCGGCAGGTGCTGTCCGGCGCGACGGGCGAGGACCAGGTGGCGGTGCGTTCTGGGGGATTGTGCGCACGGCGCATGGTGAGCGCGGCGGGCGGCCCGGCGCCGGCCCGGCGGTGGCGGCCCCGGGGCACGACCCTGATCACCGGCGGGACCGGGAGCCTCGCGCCCCGGCTGACGGAGTGGCTGGTGGCCCAGGGCGCGGAACATCTGGTGCTGGTCAGCAGGTCGGGGCCGGACGCGCCCGGCGCACCGGAGTTGGTGGCGGACCTGGAGCGGCAGGGCGTCGCGGTGTCCGTGGCGGCGTGCGACGTGGCCGACCGTGATGCGGTGGCGGCGCTGCTGGCCGGGCTGCGGGCGGAGGGGCACACGGTACGTACCGTGTTGCACGCCGCGGCGTTCATCGAACTCGCTCCGGTGGGTGACACGACGCTCGCCAGCCTGGACGCGGTGCTGGCCGCGAAGGTGGACGGTGCGGTGCACCTGGCGGAGTTGTTGGAGCCTGGCGAGTTGGACGCGTTCGTCCTCTTCTCGTCCATCGCGGGCTTCTGGGGCAGTGGCGACCACGCGGCGTACGCGGCGGCGAACGCGGCCCTCGACGCGCTGGCGGAGCAGTGGCGTGCGCGCGGGGTGCCGATGACGTCGGTCGCCTGGGGTGTGTGGGAGGACGCCGTACACACCTGGCAGAACCTCGACGGGGTGGACGTCGAGGAGACCCGGGAGCGGGTGCGCCGGCAGGGGCTGCCGCTGATGCCGGCCCCGTTGGCCGTCGCCGCACTCAAGGAGTCGCTCGACCACGACGACACCTTCGTGGCCGTGGCCGACATCGACTGGGCGCGCTTCGTACCGCTGTTCACCTCGATGCGACCGAGTCGGTTGCTTGACGAGTTGCCCGCGGCCCGGCGGTTGCTCGCCAAGTCCGACGCGGACGGGGACGGCGACGGGGTCGGCGGTGTCGCAGCCCAGTTGCGCGACCGGCTGGCCGCACTGTCCGCGGCGGACCAGGAGGC
Organism: Streptomyces sp. HSW2009; assembly: GCF_040240285.1. NCBI lineage: Bacteria > Bacillati > Actinomycetota > Actinomycetes > Kitasatosporales > Streptomycetaceae > Streptomyces > Streptomyces sp. HSW2009. The sequence continues at coordinate 57,908 of NZ_JBEHZD010000001.1, forward strand.
GGCGCTGACGGAGTTGGTCACCGGGCACGCCGTGGTGGTGCTGGGGCTCGGTTCCGCGGAGTCCGCCCGCCCGGACCGGGCGTTCAAGGACGCCGGGTTCGACTCGTTGACGTCGGTGGCCCTGCGCAACCGGCTCGCGGAGGCGACCGGACTGCGGCTGCCGGCCACCCTCGTCTTCGACTATCCGACGCCGCTCGCGCTGGCGGCGCACCTGCGTACGTTGCTGGTGGAGCAGCCGGCTGCCGCCGCGGCCGGGCAGGACGCAGTGGTCGCGACGACGGCCGCCGATGACGACCCGATCGCCATCGTCGCCATGGCCTGCCGGCTGCCCGGCGGCGTGACCAGCCCGGATGACCTGTGGCGCCTGGTCGAGAGCGGTGGTGACGCGATCTCGCCGCCGCCGACCGACCGCGGCTGGGACCTGGCCGAGGCGTTCGGCATCGGCGACGCAGACACCGCCGAAGCCGGCCGCCGGCCCGCCCAGGAGGGTGGGTTCCTGCGGGACGTCGCCGGTTTCGACGCGGCGTTCTTCGGCATCGGGCCGCGCGAGGCGCTGGCCATGGACCCGCAGCAGCGGCTGGTCCTCGAAACCTCCTGGGAGGCGTTCGAGCGGGCGGGCATCGACCCGGCGACGCTGCGCGGCACCCGCACCGGGGCGTTCGTCGGGGCGATGTCGCACGGGTACGGGCCGAAGTCGGCCGACGCGCCGGACGCCGTCCAGGACTACGTCATCACGGGCAGCGTCACCAGTGTCATATCGGGCCGGCTGGCCTACACGTACGGGCTTGAGGGGCCTGCCGTCACGGTGGACACCGCATGCTCGTCGTCGCTGGTCGCGCTGCACCTGGCCACCCAGGCGATACATGCCGGCGAATGCTCGATGGCGCTGGCCGGCGGCGTCGTGGTGATGCCCACACCGGACGTGTTGATCGGCGTCAACCGGATGGGCGCGCTGTCCGAGAACGGCCGCTGCATGGCGTTCTCGGACGACGCCGCCGGCTTCGGCCTGTCCGAGGGCGCGGGCATGGTGCTGCTCGAACGGCTCTCGGACGCCCGGCGCAACGGACACCAGGTGCTCGCCGTCATCCGGGGCACGGCGACCAACCAGGACGGCGCGTCCAACGGCCTCGCCGCCCCGAACGGCCCCTCCCAGCAGCGCGTCATCCGCGCCGCGCTGGCCGACGCCGGGCTGACCGGGGACCAGGTCGACGCGGTGGAGGCACACGGTACGGGCACCCGGCTGGGTGACCCGATCGAGGCGCAGGCGCTGCTCGCCACCTACGGGCAGGACCGGCCGGCGGACCGGCCCCTGTGGCTGGGTTCGCTGAAGTCCAACATCGGACACACCCAAGCCGCAGCCGGTATCTCCGGCGTCATCAAGACGGTCCTCGCGCTCCAGCACGGGGTGCTCCCGCGCACCCTGCACGTCTCCCGGCCCACCACGCACGTCGACTGGGCAGCCGGTGCCGTCGAGTTGCTGACCGAGGAACGTCCGTGGGTACGCGGCGGGGCCGAGCCCCGGCGCGCGGCGGTCTCCGCCTTCGGTATCAGCGGCACCAACGCACACGTCATCCTGGAAGAAGCCCCGGAGGAAGCGGCCGGTCCGCCGGCTGAGGACACCCCGGGCGACGAGGCCACCGGGGTTGCCACGGGTGTGGTGCCGGTGGTCATCTCGGCCCGCGACACCCAAGCCCTGCGCGCCCAGGCCGCGCAACTTGCCGCGTACGTCGAAGAACACCCCGACACCGACCCGTACGCCATCGCCCACACCCTGCTGACCGGCCGGGCACCCCTGGAACACCGCGCCGTACTACTCGCCCACAACCGCGACCATCTACGCGAGACCCTGCGCGCCCTCGCCAACGGCCAGGAACACCCCAGCGTCGTCACCGGCAACGGCAACCACACCAAGCCTGTGTTCGTCTTCCCAGGTCAGGGCTCACAGTGGACCGGCATGGCCACCGAACTCCTCGCCACGTCCGACGTCTTCCAGCAGTCGATAGCCGAGTGTGAGAACGCGCTCGCACCGTACGTGGACTGGTCGTTGATGGATGTGCTGACCAACGGTGAGTCGATCGAGCGCGTGGACATCGTCCAGCCGGCACTGTTCGCCGTCATGGTCTCGCTCGCCAGGGTGTGGCAGTCCCTGGGTGTGCACCCCACCGCCGTCATCGGACACTCACAAGGTGAGATCCCCGCCGCCGTCATCGCCGGAGCACTGACGCTGGAGGATGGCGCCCGGGTCACCGCACTCCGCAGCCAAGCCATCCACACCACCCTCACCGGACAAGGTGCGATGGCATCGGTCAGTCTCACCCCGGAGGCGACTCAGCAACTCCCCGGGGCGTGGGGAGACCAGCTCCACATCGCCGCCCACAACGGCCCCCACACCACCGTCATCGCCGGCCAAACCACGGCGGTGGAGCAACTACTCGCCCACTGCGAACAACACGGCATCCACGCCCGCCGCATCAACGTCGACTACGCATCACACAGCCCCTACGTCGAAGCCCTCCACGATCAACTCGCAGACAGCCTAGGCGAGTTGAAACCATCGACGAGTGACGTCCCGTTCTACTCCACCACCACCGGCGAAGCACTCGACACCACCCAGCTCACCGCCGACTACTGGTACACCAACCTCCGCCAACCCGTACTCCTCACCCACGCCGTCACCACCGCACTCAACAACGGACACACCCTCTTCATCGAAATCAGCCCCCACCCCATCCTCACCACCCCACTCCACGACATCACCGAGGCGACCAACCAACCCACCACCATCACCGGCACCCTCCGCCGCGACCACGGCACCTGGGCTCAGTTCCTCACCCATGCCGCCCACCTCCACACCCACGGTGCTCCCCCCAACTGGGCCAGCCTCCTCCCACCCACGACCGATCGTCCCGACCTCCCCACCTACCCCTTCCAGCGCCAGCACTACTGGCTCGCCAGCCCCTCCACCAGGCATCCTGATTCGCATCGTGCGGACCATCCGTTCCTGCTGACGCGTACGAGCCTCGCCGGTAGCCAGGAGACCCTCTACACCGGGCAGATCTCCACCCACACCCACCCCTGGCTCAACGACCACGCACTCTGGAACACCCCACTCCTCCCCGGCACCGCACTCCTCGAACTCACCCTCCACACCGCACACCACACCGGACTCCACCACATCGACGAACTCACCCTCCACACCCCACTCACCCTCACACCCCACCAACCCCAACACCTCCAAATCCACATCGGCACCCCCAACACCAACGGACAACACCCCCTCACCATCCACTCCACACCCCACCCCCCACACCCCACGGAGACGGTGTGGACGTGTCATGCGACGGGGACGCTGTCCGCCAGCACGGACACCGGTCCGAACGCGAGCACGGCGGCGGACTCCGGTTGGGACGCTGGGGCGAGTTGGCCGCCGGTGGGGGCCGTGCCGGTGGGCATCGAGGGGCTTTATCCACGGCTGGCCGAGGACGGCATGGTCTACGGGCCCGCGTTCCAGGGGTTGCGCGCCGCCTGGCGGCGCGGTGCCGAGGTGTTCGCCGAGGTGCGGTTGCCCCAGCCGCAGCGGGTCGACGCCGGCCGGTTCGACCTGCACCCGGCCCTGCTGGACGCGGCCCTGCACGGGACGCTGCTCGACGGGGCGGAGCGCGTGGTGCTGCCGTTCTCGTTCAGCGGGGTCACCCTGCACGCCACGGGGGCGAGCGCCCTGCGCGTACGGCTGACGCCCACCGGGGCCGACACGATGTCGCTCGCGGTGGCCGATGAGCAGGGTGTGCCGGTGGCGACGGTCGCCGAGCTGGCGGTGCGGCCGGTGGACGAGCGGCAGTTGACCGCATCGGGCCGGGCGCCGGTCGCGGACTCGCTGTTCCAGGTGGCGTGGCAGCAGGTGTCCGCCGGGGCGCCAGGTGCCGCGCGGGTGGCGGACTGTGCCGTGGTGGGTGTGGACGGGCTCGGGGTCGGTTCGGCGCTGTTGGCGGCCGGCGGTACGGTCGCGGCCCATCCGACGCTGGCGGCCCTCGCGGGGGCGGCGGGCGAGGACGGGGCTCCGGCCGGCGTGCCCGCGGCGGTGGTCATGCCCTGGCCCTGGCCGAGTGATGCGGAGTGCCGGTCGGCCGATGCGGTGGGCGAGGCCGTGACGCGCATGATCACGGTGCTCCAGGAGTGGGTGACGGACGACAGGTTCGCGGATGCGCGGCTGGTGTTGGTGACCCGGGGGGCCGTTGCGGTGACCCCGGCCGGCAACGCGACCGGCGGGCACAGCGGCGCGAACGGTACGCCGAACGGCACGGCGGAGGACGCGGCGGCAGGTGCGGTGGAGACCATCTCGGACCTGGCGGCGGCTTCGGTGTGGGGCGCGGTGCGGTCCGCGCAGGCGGAGCACCCGGACCGGTTCACACTCGTGGACCTGGATGCGCACGCCGCTTCGGGATCGGCGCTGGCCGAGGTGCTCGGCGGGTCCGAGCCGCAGTACGCCGTACGCGACGGGCGCGTGTGGGTGCCGCGGTTGGAGCGCAGTCGCCCGTCGGCGGGGGCCAAGGCCCCGGTGTTGCGGACCGAGGGGACGGTGGTGATCACCGGTGGCACCGGCGTACTCGCCAGCCTCGTCGCCCACCACCTCGTCACCCACCACAACAT
>NZ_JBEHZD010000010.1:0-40809 GCF_040240285.1 Streptomyces sp. HSW2009
CTTGACCGGGAAGCCGGCGGTGGCCGGCGCGCCCCAGGCCCCGGGGGCCAGCGGGGCGCCGACGCTGTGGGCGGACGGCCGCCGGTGCCACCCGGCCGACCGCGCGAGCGCCGTCCTCCGCGACGGCATGCGGATCTCGGTCGACGACGAGATCGGCCCACTGCTGCGCGCTGGCGAGCCCACCGGCCGGTTCGAACTGCGGGTGGCCGCCGGGCCCGGCGCGGGCCGCGTGGTGCGGCTGGCCGCCGGCGTGGCCACCATCGGCAGCCACGGCACCTGCACGCTGGCCGCCCCGGACCCCGGCCTGCCGCCGGCCGCAGCCAGGATCACGGTGCACGCCGACGGCACGGTGCGGGTCACCCCGCACCCCGAGGCCACCCTGCTGCTCGACGACGAGCCCCTGACGGATGAGCAGGACTGGCCGCGCGGAGGCGTGTTGCGGGCCGGCGACTCCCTGTTCGTCCTGGACGAACCGGCCGAACCCGATGCGCACCTGGCAGCCACCGGCGAAGGCGGCCTGGCGTACAACCGCCCGCCCAGGCTCTCGCCCCTGCGCCCGCGCGCCCGCCTGGTGGTGCCGGCGCTGCCGGGCAAGGCCGAGTCCTCCCGGTTCCAGATCCTGTCCTCACTGGTGCCGCTGCTCTTCGGCCTGATCATGTACTTCGTCACCAAGCAGATCTACATGCTGCTGTTCTGCCTGATGAGCCCGCTGATGATGGTGGGCCAGTGGGTCAGCGACACCCGGTACGGGCGCAAGCAGCACCGCAAGTCCGTCAAGCAGTACAAGGCCGAGATGGCCGAACACGCCGTGGCCCTGCGCGAGGTGGGCAAGGACGACCAGCGCAACCGCCGCACCGCCCACCCCGACCCCGCCGAGGTGCTGCTCTTCGCCACCGGCCCGCGGCGCCGGCTGTGGGAGCGCCGGATCACCGACCCGGACGCCATGCAACTGCGCCTGGGCGTGGCCGACCTGCCCGCCGACATCGAGCTGGTCATGGCCCGCGGCGGCGGTTACGACGAGGAGCGGCCCGAGCCGCCCGTCATCAACGACGTGCCCGTACCGCTGACCTACAGCGAGCTCGGCGTGGTCGGCATCGCCGGCGACCGCGAGCGGGCGCTCGGCACGGCCCGCTGGCTCGCCGTCCAGGCCACGGCCCTGCACAGCCCGCGCGACCTGTCGCTGGTCGTGCTCTGCGACAGCGCCACCACCGGCGCCGACTGGGGCTGGGCGCACTGGCTGCCGCACACCGCGCCCCAGCAGGGCCAGGACTGCGGGGCCCTGCTCGGCTCGGACTCCGAGACCGTGGCCCGCCGCGTCAACGAACTCCTCGTCGAACTCGACCGGCGCAAGGCGGCGGCCCAACACCACAACGCCCTGGGCGCGCTGCGCCCCGACCCGTACGTCCTCGTCCTGCTGGACGGTGCCCGGCTGCTGCGCCGCATGCCCGGCGTCCCACAACTCCTCCAGGAGGGCCCGCGGTACGGCATCTTCGCGCTCTGCCTGGACGCGGACGAGAGACTGCTGCCCGAGGAGTGCCGTACCGCCCTGTGCTGGACGCCCGACTCGGCCACCCGCGCCCACCTGCGCGGCTCCGGGCTGGAGTCGATGGGCCCGGTCCTCGTCGACCAGGTGACCGAGGGCTGGTGCGAACTGGTCGCCCGCTCGCTCGCGCCGGTGCGCGACGTCAGCCGCGACGACGCCGACAGCGCCCTGCCCACCGCGGCCAGACTGCTCACCCTGCTCGGCATGCCCGACCCCACAGGCGCCGACATCGAGCGCGGGTGGCGGGCCGGCGGGGCCACCACGGCCGCCCCCATCGGCATCGCCGCCGACGGCCCGTTCGTCCTCGACATCCGGCGCGACGGCCCGCACGCCCTGGTCGCCGGCACCACCGGCGCGGGCAAGTCCGAACTGCTCCAGACGATCATCGCCTCGCTCGCCGTCGCCAACCGCCCGGACGCCCTCAACTTCGTCCTCATCGACTACAAGGGCGGCAGCGCCTTCATGGACTGCGCCCGGCTGCCGCACACCGTCGGCATGGTCAGCGACCTGGACGCGCACCTCACTGAGCGGGCGCTCGCCTCCCTCGCCGCCGAACTGCACCGCCGCGAGGAGATCCTGTTCAACACCGGCACCAAGGACATCGAGGACTACAACGACACCCGAAGGCTCCAGCCCGAACTGGAGCCGATGCCGCGGCTCGTGCTGATCATCGACGAGTTCGCCTCCCTCGTCGCCGAACTCCCCGACTTCATCGCCGGCCTGGTGGACATCGCCCGCCGGGGCCGCTCACTCGGCGTGCACCTGGTCCTCGCCACCCAGCGCCCGGCCGGTGTGGTCAGCGCCGACATCCGGGCCAACACCAACCTGCGGATAGCCCTGCGCGTCACGGACGGCTCCGAATCGTCCGACGTCATCGACGCCCCCGACGCCGGCGCCATCTCCAAGGCGACGCCCGGCCGCGCCTACGTGCGCTCCGGCGCCCAGTCGCTGGTCGGCGTGCAGTCCGCGCGCATCGGAGGGCGCCGCCCCAGCACCGGGCAGGTCGGCCCCAAGGCCACGGTGCTGCCCCTCACCCGGTCCGCGTACGGCCGCCCGATGCCCCGGCCCGTCGAACCCGACGACGACGGCACCATGGTCACCGACCTCGCGGTGCTCGTCGACGCCGTCCGCGGCGGCGCCGCGGCCATGGCCTTCCCGCCGCCGCGCAGCCCCTGGCTGCCGCCGCTGCCGGACCAGGTCAGCCTCGCCGAACTGCCCGCGACCGGCTCCGGGCAGGCCGGTGGCGAGGTGGCCCCCGCCCCGTTCGGCCTCACCGACCTGCCCGCAGCACAGTCCCGGGCGGCGTACGCGCTGGACCTCGTCGACGGCGAGCACACCCTGCTGATCGGCGGCCCGCGCTCGGGCCGCTCCACCGCGCTGCGCACCCTCGCCGGCTCGCTGGTGCACGGCACCTCGCCGGCCGACGTGCACGTCTACGCCGTCGACTGCGGCTCCAACGCCCTGCTTCCGCTGGTCACCCTGCCGCACGTGGGCGCGGTCGTCACCCGCGACCAGCCCGACCGGGTGCGCCGCCTCATCGACCGGCTGCTCGCGGAGATCTCCCGCCGCCAACAGATGCTGGCCCTCCAGGGCGCGTCCAGCGCGGCCGAGCAGCGCGCCGCCGCGGCGCCCGAAGAGCGGCTGCCGTGGATGGTCCTCCTCGTGGACGCGTGGGAGGGCTTCATATCGACCTTCGAGAGCTACAACTACGGCCAGCTCATCGAGGCCATGCAACGCATCTTCCGGGAAGGCGCCGCGGTCGGCCTGCGCGTGGTCATGTCCGCCGACCGCAGCGGCCTCACCGGCCAGGTGGCCTCCGTCTTCGGCGAGCGGCTGGTGCTGCGGCTGGCCGACCCCAGCGACTACACCACGGCGGGCTTCCGCGCCAAGGACGTCCCCAAGCACATGCCGCCAGGCCGGGCGCTGCGGCTGGCCGACCACGGCGTTGAAGAGACCCAACTCGGCCTGCTCGACCCGGACCCCTCGGGCCAGGCGCAGGTCGCCGCGTTGCGCCGGATCGGAACCGCGGCCAGCGAGCGGCAGCCGCGCCTGCCCAGGGCCCTGCGACCCATGCGGGTCGACGCGTTGCCCACCCGCATCAGTACGAACGACGCCCTCGCCCTCGATCCCGAGTTCGTCGCGCCTTCCCCGCTGTGGACGCTGCTCGGCGTCGGCGGGGACGAACTCCAGCCCGTCGGCGTCGACCTCCGCGAGACCGGCCCCGGCATCGTCATCGCCGGGCCCCCGAAGTCGGGCCGCTCGACCATGCTGCTCGGCGCCGCCCGCGCGCTGCTGCGGCAGCGCACCCCCCTCATCCTCATCACGCCCCGCCGGTCGCCACTGCGCGACCTAGCCGGCACCGAGGGCGTCCTCGGCGTGCTCGGCGGGGACGCCAAGGCGGAGGACCTGGAAGAGCTGACCGAGCAGGCCGCCGGCCCGTACGTCGTCCTCGTCGACGATGCGGAGTTGCTGTACGACGAGCCGCTCGACGACGCGTTGGAGTCGGTCCTGCGCAGTGGCATGGACGGGGACCACGGAGTGGTGGCGGCGGGTACGACCGACACCCTCTCGTCGCAGTACCGGGGATTCGTGACCGAGGCCAGGAAGACGCGCAACGGCGTGCTCCTGACGCCGCAGAGTTCGTCCGACGGCGAATTGTTCAACATACGGCTGCCGGCGAATAGCAACACCGGTGCCCCCGGTAGCGGATTGTTGATACGAGGTGGCGGAATGATGCCCATTCAGGGCGTCATCGACGAATGATCACACGCACGCCGTCCGCCGTACCACGGGGTCGTGCGGCGGACGACGCAGCGTCACACAATGGGCGCCGTCTGCGGTGATTCCCTCTGCGCGCCTCACGAGCAAGAGAATTACATGACTATGGGGCGCCCACCGATACGGTGGACGCCCCATTGCGCAGCAACGCACGCACTGCCAGGCAGTGCGTCGATCAGGTCGCGCGCTCGATGTTGTCGTGGCTCGTCTTGGCCGACTTGCTGGCGCTGTGCAGCGTTTCCACGAACTTGTCGAACGTCGGCTTCACGTTGGACCACTCGTCGCGGAAGCTGTTGGCCTTCGGGCCCTTCCAGTAGCTTTCGCTGCCAGTCGTCTTGGTGTTCAACGCCTTGACGAGGGCGGCGAGCTCACCGGCCTTCTTGTCGAAGTCCTCGTACAGCGACTTGAGCTTCTCAAGACTTGCACCGCGGTCCATATCGGACATGGCGATCCTCCCCGTGTGGCAGAAGCAGACGGACACTCCGTCCGCACGCTTGGACGCTACCGCACCCCCCGTCCATCGTGTAACCGCCATCGGCCCTTGTAACGGACCTGATGCAATGCCAGACGGGGCTATACGAGTCCGTCGAAGGCAGGGCGTGTACGGCTATGCTGAAGTCGTCGTGTGATAGGGGGAAGAGTGGCATGGCTGACCCGGAAATCGAGAATCTCACCAAGCGGGCGACCCAGCTCAGGTCGCTGGCCGACCACATTGATTCACTGGTCACGAAGCCCAAGGCGCACAGCACCACACAGATGAAGAAGTGGGCAGGTCCCAACGCCGACAAGGTGCGCGGTGACCTGAGCTCATGGCATACGAAGTGCACGACAGTTGCCACCAAACTGCGCGAAATGGCAACTCAGTGTGACAAGAGCGCTGAAAATGCAAGAAAGCCAAAAGACAAGTGAGCCGGCCGGGCCGCTGAGTTCACGGGGAGAACTGAGGAACATGCCTTCTTACGACAGCTCAAGGGCGCGCTTCCGGCTGGCTGACCGGCATATGGCGGTCTTCGCCCACCTGGTGGACGGCGAAACCCCGGTCGATGAACTATGGGAATCGCTAACGGAGTTGCAGGCCATTGGCCTGGTTGGCGAAGAAGGCGAACTAGCCCCCGTGCTCGCCCCGCTGCTGACCACCATGGCCAATCCCATGCTGCTCCTCACCGTCGAGGTGACCGGCGCACACGGCACGTTGAACCACGGCATCATGGTCGGTCAGGACGACGTCATTGCGCATGAGGGCTGGCCCGGCGAAGAGGAATCCGAGTACGTCCCCATCGACGCGACGACCATCATCTGGGAACTCGCCCGCATGGTCCATCTGATGCGCGGCGACGCCGAGGACTTCGAAGTCGCCAGCGTCGAAACGACGATGGGCGTCCTCGATGCCGCATTCAGCGCACTCGACGAGGCGGAGAACGACGAGGAGAAGGCCATCGAATTGACGCGCAAAGCGCTGATCGAAACGGGTGGCCTCAAGGAGAGCGAAGCCATTGCGCTGAGCGACCTCGTACTGAGCATGAATTCGATGTGGCGCATCACCTCCGTCTGGGACGGAAACCACGAGGGCGAGCGCTCGGCCATGGTGCGGGCCCTCGCCGTCTGGGATTGCGGGCCACGCGGCTACTGGGTGCGGGAAAAGCCCGAGGAGCCCATTCTGGAGGGCCAGGTGGGCCCTGACAGCGCCTTGAAGCTTGTCCGTGTCTCACCGGGCCGGGTATGGGAGCGCATTACCGACCTGCTGCCCGACAAGAACGAACTCGCCGAGCCGGTCCCCGCCCCGTAGCGCGCGCTGCTCCCGCGCCAGGGGGCGGCCCCGAGACGCTCCGCCCGCCCCGTGTACGGATTGCCGTGCGCGGGGGCGGCGGCCTGACCGAATGCCGGCCCGGCCCTTTGTGTCGCGGCACACGAGGCAACGGAGGGCCAGGCATGGGGAGCCGTGCCCAGACTTGCGGCGCTGGCATGACAGGGCGGCGCCGGTGCCGGTACGGCCTGGGCCGCGAGGGCGCCGCCACGGCCAGGTGACGGCGCCGGCAGCCCCGGCGGGTGGCGGTCCCGCGGGCGCACCGCGGCGAGTCACCAGCCCGGCGCTCCCGCGGATGGTCGGGATGGTCGGCGCGTCAAAACCAGTTCTTCGGATTGAGTTTCTTGGCGACGCTCTTTCCCTTGTTGACGGCGGCCGAGCCCCATTCCTTGGCCTTCCGCCCCGTCCAATTCGCGGCGTTCGCAGCGCCCTTCTTCACATCGTCCCAGTGCTCCACGACCTTGGCGCCGACATAGATCCCGCCGAAGACGACGGCGGCACCGATCGTGTACGGGTTGGGCGCCACCATGGAAGCGGTCAGCGAGGCGTTGAAGCCCACTTCCGCGACGTCCGCGACATATCCCGCGCCATTGCGCTGGAACGCCTTGACTGGATTGCCCTGAGATATGACGTTGGCTGCGCTGAACCCGGTGGAGGCCACACCGCCGACCAGGCCGAGCCCGCGCAGCGCACCCGACACCTTCCCGGCTCCGGCCAGCCCCTTGAGCAGCGCGGTGCTCCGAGACCAGCCGACTGCCCGGCCCCGGGTCGCGATGTTCCTGGTGACCTTGTAGAGGCTGGCATTGGCGGCCCGGGAGACGGGCTGACCCGAATGGGTGAGCCCGGCGAAGCGCGCGGCGAGCGAGTCGGAGCCGACGATCGCATTGATGGCCTTGTTGGCAGTCAGCCCGCGCCATATCGGCGAATTCATGAACGGCAGCCGGCGGGCTGCGTCGAAGAGCTGACCGGTGCGGTCGGCGATCATGCCGGAGGTCCCGGGAACCCTGTTCGCCCACTGGGACAGCTTGCTCGGCAGCCAGCTACCCGGAGCGCTCAGCGAACGTATCGGGAGCTTCATGCGAATGAGCTTTCCGCCCCACTGCTGCACGCGCCCGTTGCTGCTGCCCCGCATGGCCACGCCGATACGGGTCTTCCAGGCCCGCAGCGGGCCACGGGCCATGGAATTGCCCACCAGCACCTTGGTGAGGGCAGCGGACTGGATGGTGATCACGGCGGCGGTCCCGTTGACCGACTTCCAGTCGCCGTAGAGGCCGATCATGGTTTGAATCGTGGACTCGTGCGGCGCGAGGCCCGGGATCTTTCCCACGGCGTGCGCCTTGATCCGGTCCAGCCAGTCGGCCAGCGACTCATTGGACTGCCGCTCGAATACCTTGGCCTTCGGATCATCGCTCGCCGCAACGGAATTGGCGAGCAGCAGGGCATCGGGAGTGAGGCCCTCGCCCTTGTACTTCTTCAGGTCCTCGTCGGTGAATCCCGCCCATCGCAGGCCGGCTTCGGGGTCACCGTCCTCCAAACGCGCAATGGCAGCGCGCTTGCGCAGGTCGGCCCCCGAGTCCCGGACCCAGGACGACATGGGCTTGAGCGCGGCCAACCTGTCGGTCACACCCAGCGTGGACGCTCGGGTGAAGGCCTCGCGGAGATTGTCGTCGACGCCGCCCTTGCCGTCGATGAGCTTGGCCAGTTGCTCTAGGTCTCCCGGATTGACATTGCGCATGATGCGCTCCCCCGTATTCGTACGTGCACGTGCCCGAGAGGTCTGCGCCGCGGAGCGAATGGTTCGCCGTCCGCAGGGTGCGCTCGCTCTTGGTGATTCGTCTTAGCGGTCGCCCAGCAGGGCGAAGGCGAAGGCCAGTCGGCGGTCGATCCAGCCGACTCGGACCGTCACTGACTTGCTGCCCTGCGAGACCATGACCACCTTGCCGTCCGATCGCCATTCGAGTGTTCGCTCGCGTGACTCGGAATGGTCGCTCTCCTCCGCGCCCAGGGAGGTCACCGCCGATTTGAGTGCGCCGAAGACGACCTTGCTGACGCCGTTCTCCACGATGTCTTTGGTGTCTCCGCTGGCCCACTGGTTGCGGCCGATGATTTCGGGGTGGCCGACCTGTTCCATCCGCCAGGTGTGTTTGAACATCCGCTTGGTGGGTGGAATGCGGGTGATGGTGCCGATGAGTTCGCCCTGTGCGTCGATGACGCGGTGCTGGCGCTCGCCGTCGGTTTCCGCTGCGCTGTCCAGGGCGCAGAGCAGCCGTTCGCCCGCCTCGTCCTCGTACAGGCACGGTCCCGTGACGCCGGGTGGGGTGGAGGCCGCGGCGGGTGCGCAGTACGCGCACGGCGCGTACACCCGGTAGTTCTTCCCGCCGGACGGGACGCGGATGGCCCGCGGGCCGCGCACGGAGCGCTTCCGGTGCGGGGTCACGGGGCGCTCCACGCCGCCGATCGTGAATTCCCCGACGTTCTTCCAGTCGACGGCCGGGACCGGAGTTTCCTTCCCGTCCGCGCCCTTGCCGAACGCCACTGCGATCCCCTCCCGTTTCCTTCACCGGCGATCCTGCGAACGAAGCTGCGTGGCCCCGTTGGTGGGCGGACCGGGCGGGCTTCTGGACAGCATGCTGTCACAGGTCATTCCCGGTGGGACCACGGAAGCGAAACAGCTTTGGCACGATTCTTTAATAACTACCAATGGCATACGGACTAGTGATGCTGAGTAAGTATGGGCGCGGTGTGACGGGACGCTGCACATCCGACATTGCGGTCACGAGTTGCAACAATTCCGATACGGGAGGTCGCTGTGTGTAACCGCAGTAATGGGTGCGTGCCGTTCGGGGCTTGTGGGTTCGTTGGCGCTACGCCTCGCCGCCGTCTGACTTCATTTGGAGGAAGTTCAACGGGGCCATCATCGCGACGCCGCCGAGGGTGAGGGACGACGTGTCCACAGCTTCGAAGATGAGGGCGAAGGCAAGATCGACCGGGCTCGCTTCGCCCTGCACCCGTCCGGTCACAGCGAGTTCGTTGTGAGACTTGGAGAGGCGTTGACCTGGGCCTACTGTGATTTTAACCCCCGGTCGAATGAGTTCCGATTTCTTGTTAATCCCCAGCGATGTGTAGGTGTACGAGCAGTCGCGGAATTCCATGCGGAGAGCCCGGGCGGAGCGTCGCAAACCGAGTGTGTTGTAGCTTACTTCGACGCGTTCGCCGTCCACGAACATGTATGGATCACGTAGAGATGGCATTCCTGAGCCTTTCCCCCGGAACAAGCCATCGGGGAATCCTGGCCCGTATAGTCGTGCCTGGCCAATCGTCTCCTTTCGTGAAAAGGCGCGCTCATAGTGAATCGTCACCTCGCCAAATTCGCCAACACTGCCCACCCATCCGTCCCGTGACGGGTTCGAGAACGGTTTGAGCTCGAAGGAGTAGCCGGACACTTGGGGTCGCCTCTCACTCGCCGCAGGCCATGCGTTGCGCACTCCTGCCTAAAACCATTTCTTGGGGTTTAGCTTCTTCCCGATGTCTTTAGCTTTATTGACGGTGCTTGATCCTATATCTTTTGCTTTATCTCCTGCCCAGTTTGCCGCCTTCGTTGCTCCGCCCTTAATGTCATCCCAGTGTTGGACGACTTTAGCGCCGGCGTATACGGCGCCCGTTGCTACAGTCGCCCCGATGGTGAACGGGGTGGGTGCGATCATGGCCGAAGTGAGCGAAGCATTGAAAGTCATTTCGGCGACATCGGCTACGTAGCCAGCTCCTTCCTCTCGGCTATCAAATTTTTCTGCTGGGTTTTGTGAGGCTACATTAAGTACGCTGTAGACGGTCATCCCAGCCTGTGCGCCGACCCCGAAGATACGGAGGCCGCCAGCGGTTCGCTTTGTTATGTTCAGGCCGAACCGTCGCGCGCTGGTGGCGCGGGGCGAGTGGCCGAGACTTTGGACGAAGTGTTCGGAGTTCTTCGCCTTGCGATAGACCCTGATGAGATTTGCCTGGCCTGCGCGTGTAACGGGTTGGCCAGAGTGTGTTGCGCCGCCGTATATTTGTGCTAATTCGTCATTCCCTACCATCATGTTGATGGCGCGGTTCGGGCTCATAGTGCCAACCCGGACATCCATGAAGCCTCGTGAGCGGATACCGTCGTACATACCACTCCAGCGGTCTGCGAGTGAGCCACCGCTCATGGGGATGCGAGTGATCTGCTGGTAGGCGCTGCTTCTAGTGGCGGTCCACGATCCTAACTGCCCGGGTAGCCAACTGCCGGGTGCTGAAAGGGATCGAATAATGGGCGACGATCTGTCGATTCTGCGGCCGTAGCGCACGACCCTCCTGACTCCGCTGCGGCGGAGTCGACTGGCCAGTTGAGCGCTGAGGCTGGCACCCCAGCCTTGTTTGAAGGAATTTCCGCCTATTGTCTTCACGAAAGAGCTGCCTTGAAATGCCAAGACACCTGCCACCGTAGTGAAAGTTATGACATCGCCGCTGACTTCAAGAAATTTAGCAAGCGATTCTTCGTGCGGTTGCAGTCCGGGGATTTTAGCCAGAGCATGTGCCTCAAGTCGGACTATGTAGTCTGCGAGGGATTCGTCGTCCTTTCTATGGAAATCGTATGCGTGGGGGTCATCGCTATCGGCTACTGAGTTGGCGAGCAGAAGGGTGCCTGGTGCAATGGTGCCGTTGTAATTCTTCAATTCATCTGGGGTGAAGCCGGCCGCTAATAGGCCGGCCGATGGGTCGCCATCCTCCAGTCGGGCTGTTGCGGCACGCTTTCGGAGGTCTGGGGCGGTTTCGGTTGCCCAGGTGGCGAGTGGTCGAAGTGTCGCCAGCTCGCCAGTGACGCCTAGGTGAGACGCGCGGGTGAACGCTTCGCTGAGTTTGTTTGATACGCCGTCCTTGCCATCAATAAGTTTGGCTAAATTTTCCAGGTCTAAAGGATTTACATTTCGCATCTAGCCCCCAATACCTAGTTGAACGCCTCGTATAGCTTAGTAGCATGCCGAGTGGAGGTCTCTTTGTAATTGAGTCAACTTCCCTTTCAGAACGGCGGGATTTCCTCGGTTGGATACCAGGTGTAGTGGCTCCGTCGATCGATATTCCGCTTGTTTTGGCGCGGATGGGTAGGTGGTGCCCACCTCGCCCTGGACGTCCGCTGGCCGTGGTCTATAGATTTATGGCGTACGGATGGGGATTGTGCTCCGCAATGCGGAGCGAAGACGGAGGGGGACCGGTGGGGGTTCGGGGTCGGATACGCGGTATGGGGGAAGCGGTGACGGCCGCCGCGGCGAACGTGGGGCGGGAGGTCGTCAGTCGGGGCGGTGACGCGCGGCGGACCGGGGCGAATGCCTCGGGGGAGTGGGTGATCGGAGTGCTGGGCGCATTGCCCGCGCCCGCATCGCCGGCCACCGAGGAATGGGAGTTCTCACTCGGCGCCCTGGTGTGCAAGCACCCGCGCGTACCGGCGGTGACGGCGCGGGCGCTGCGGCCCTTCGACAGCCTCGGCGCGCTGCGTTTCGGGCCCGAATCCGTGGGCTTCGAGGGCGAGGACATTCCGTGGAAGAAGGTCACGGGGCTCCAACTCCACAATGCGTTCGGCGCCATGACGACGGAGGCACTCGACGCGGAGGTAGATCGCATTCGGGAGGTCTTGCCGCCCGTTCCGGGCCGCAAGTGGGCGGTGACCAAGGTGGTGGAAGGGCTGGCTTCGGTGATGCTGGCCGCTCTGGAACAGGCCAGTGAGCAGCGGCTCGACAGCGTCAATGTCGGCTGCGAGGTGATGTACAAGGGCGCGCTCGGCCGTACCAAGACGTTGCGTGCCAATTTGTTCACCACCGCGCTTCTCGCCCAGCAACTCGACGTTGCCCACAGCCTGGTGGTCACGGCCCAGGCGGCCGGGATTCCGGTACTGCCGGCCGACCCCTCGGCGATGGATGCGAAATCCGCCGAGCGGGTCCGGGCATTGCGTGAGCGGACCGATGCGATGGTGGTGGAGCTTCGGGCGCAGGAAGCCGATGACGCGACTTCAGACGGGGCGGATGGGCCCGCCGGGGCGGGCCCTGCGAGTCTGCCGGCCGGCTCGTAATGCCGTAATTCCGCAGCGTCAGCGGGCGTCTGGAATGCGCCCGCTGACGCTTTCGTCGTACGGCCGAATGTGAGTGGCCTGCGGCCCGTGGTCATCGATTGATGGACTGGACTTCGCCGACGGTGACGTTCGTGGTGCTGCCGAAGGTGCCGGTCGGTAGCGTGCCGCCTTCACCGCTGCTGCTGGTCCAGGAGATTTCCCAGGTGAGAGTGGCCTTGAGCGGGTGCGGTCCGGTCTGGTTGGTGGACCGCAGATAGGTGACGCCGCACGGTGGCGACTGGTTCTTCCTGTCGTCGCTGTACGCGGCACCGATGCTGCCGTCGCCGGCGATGCGGCATTCACCGGACGCGGGGTGGAGTTTGGCGTCCGCGGTGCCGGGTTCGATCGTGAGCGCGACCGGCTTGGCCGTGGTCGTGGCGGAGAGGCCGGTGCCGGGCAGGCTGGCGGTCACGGAAATGGGCTTGAACCGCGACTTGTCGAGCCAGACCCAGGTGTCCAGGTTTACGGTCTGTTTGCCGGAGGGATTCATGGTGATGTCGGTGTCTGGGACGGGGAGTTCGTCGTACGCGTACTCGGCGAGGATTTTCGCGGAGACGGCCAGCGGTACGGACGGCGTCTGTCCCTCATCCACCCAGAAGGGCGGCCGGTTGCACGAGGAAGCCTCGGGGTCGTCCTTGCGGTTCTCGTTGACGACGGCTACCCAGAACTGGCCTTTGCCTTCCTTCTTCATGTTGTAGTCGTCGTACTTGTCGGTCTGGAAGATGGTCTTGTACGCCGTGGAGATCATGGTGCCGATTCCCATGAACTTGAAGTCTTCCCAGCCCTCGATCATGGTCTTGAGCTCTTTGGGGCTGTACCGGGGCTCGTACCAGCAGGCGGGTGGCTTCCAATTGGTGTTCTTCGGGGCCAGCGTCCCCGTCCGGGCGTTCCCGGTGCCGCCCTTCTTGGTGACTTGCACACCGGAGGATTCGACTCCTGCGGCGATCTTTTGATTCGTACCCGATCCGTGTGCCTGACCCAGGCCGCCTCCGGGACGCCTTCCCTCGTCAGTAGCGAAGGCTTGTGATGCTGTCGACGCTACGAGGACTGTTGTGAAGCAGACGACTGCTCCGCGGACTGCTATCCGTTTCATTACTGGCACTTGGCTGCCCCCTCATCCGAAGTGACTTTTGCTACCTGCCAAACGCCCTGACTGTTCTTGTCGAGACGGCTGGTTGAGTAGAGGAAGTTGCCAGGCCCGGGAGAATTCTTCTTCACCTTCCCTGTCTTCCGATTTTTGCTGTTCGACTTGGTCTCATCTGAGCAGTAGTTGACAACCGCCGATCCGTTCTTGAGGATCGTGACCTTTCGGTTGTAGTACCGCGTCGTGCCTGTGAAGGTGACGTCAGCGTCGTAGTAGGACTTGATGTACTCCAGCGCTGACAGCAGCCCGGCATCCTTCAAATAGAACTTGAGCGCGGGACGCTTGATGTCGCCACTGGTGATGGCCTCGTCGATGGCGTTGATGCTGTGCGCATTGTCCGCCAACACCGCATCCTTCTTCGGGTCACCCGTCGTCGTCTCCTCGAAGACGTTGTGCACATCCCCCGGCAACGTGATCTCCGGCCGATCGATTCCGTCGTCCATGGGGGTTGAGCTTGCGGAGGGCTTGGGGGAGGTGGGCTGGGTGGAAGTCTCCGCGCCCTTGATCTTGTCCTTGCTGTCGGAGCCTGAGTCCGAGTCACCTCCGCATGCCGTCAGCGACATCGATGCGGCTACGAACAGTGCGAGACCTGCACCGAAGCGTGTGTGAGTCTTCAACGTACGTATCTCCCGTGGGTGTTCGATGAGAAACGCCACCGATGATGACATGGATGCTGAAGGCATTGGCGACGGTTCCCTTGCATGTGGATAACGGTGGGTCCGGACGGTGACGGGGTGTTGTGGACGCGCCTTGAGGCCGCTATAGGCTGCTGATACGGTGCGATGACTTGACAGCCTCTTAGTCTGCGGTTTAAGCGTGCGACAGTGGCTGTAGCGGGCAAATGCCCGAATACGGACATAACTTCGGGGGCAGTGGCGTGAAGATCCAAGAGCGCGCGGGTATCGGGAGTGGCAGGGCCAACGCGCCTGGTCAACCGGTAGGGGAGCGGCTTCCCTCGGCGCCTCGTGAACGGAAACCCGCACTGGCTGCGCTCGCCGTACTCCTCATCCTGGTGGGCGCACTCGGGGCCACTGTTCTGGTGTTGCGCGCCGGTGATCGTATTGAAGTGGTGAAGATTACGGATGAGGTCAGTGCGGGCAAGTCGATCCCGAACTCCGCCATCGAATCCGTGATGGTTGCTGAGGATTCTGCAATCGATTACGTGAAGTGGGACCAGCGTAATGTGCTGTCCAAATACCGGGCTGCCACTGACATTACGAAGGGCTCGCTCCTCGTGGGCTCCATGCTCACTGATCGGAAGGGGCTTCCCGAGGGGAAGGTCGTGGTGGGCCTTTCGCTCAAGGACGGGCAGTACCCGCGGAGTTTGAAGACCGGGGACGTCGTCGCGGCGTACCGGGTGGGCGACGTCAAGGGCGGTTCCGGCGGTTCCGCGGGCGACGGCGGTTCCTCCGGCGCCGGCGACACCCTGCTGGTGCGTACTGCCACCGTGGAGAGCGTGACCAGCGCCAACGACGGCATCGGAGGCGGGGACCTACCGGTTTCCGTCGTGGTGAACCAGGACGAGGCACCCGCGCTGACGCAGGCCGCGGCGAACGGTGCCGTCTCCGTGGTCAAGGTCTCCGCCCGCAGCGGCGACTGAGCCGCGGCGCCAGGGGACAGGGGACGTAGCAGACATGGCGCTCATCGCTCTCGCCGCGGACAAGGGCTCGCCCGGGGTCACCACGGCCGCCGTCGCGCTGTCGGCCGTGTGGCCGCGCCGGGTGCTGCTGGCCGAGGTGGACCCGGCCGGCGGTGACCTGGTCTACCGCAGTTCGGCCGCGCACGGCGGGCCGCTCGACCCGAACACCGGCATGCTCTCGATCGGTGCCACCGCCCGTCGCGGTCTGGTCTCCGAGCAGTTGTGGGACCACGCGCAGCCGATGCTCGGCGGGCTCGACGTACTGGTGGGGCTCGGGAGTTCGGAGCAGTCGGCCGGGCTCGCCGGGCTCTGGCCAATGCTGGGGCGGGCCTTCGCCGGCCTCGGCGACTCGCCGAACAGCTCGGCCGACGTGATCGCCGACTGCGGCCGGATCGGTGCGGACTCGGTGGCCGTGGAGATGTTCCCGTACGCCTCGATCGTGTTGCTGGTCGCCGGCACCGAGCCCGAGCAGTTGGCCCGCGTACGGGACCGGGCCGCCGCGCTCTCCAGCCGGCTGCACGGGCCGCAGCGCGGCGCCGCGCCACTCGGTACGCCGCTGATCGGCGTGCGCCTGGTGGCCGCGGTCGGCCGCGCCAACCGGATCGTCGGGCAGGTGAACGAGATGCTGATGGCAGCCCAGGCCGGCGCCCGGGTGGTCGGGGTCGTCGCCGAGGACGCCTCGGGCGCCGCCCAGTTGGCCGGGCGCAAGCGTGGTCGGCTGGAGAAGTCGCTGCTCATCCGCTCCGCGCGGAAGGTCGTGGGCGATCTGCACCAGCAGTTCGGCGCGGCCTTCGCCGGTGGCGGTGGCGGTGGCGGTGGCAGCGCGGGCGGGGCCGGCGCGCCCCGCGGGGCCGGTGGCTCCGGTACGCCCGGTGGTGTGCCGGGTTCGGCTGCGGGCGGCCCGCGCGGCGGTGGGATCGGCGGCGCGGGGCGCGTAACGGGGGCGCAGCAGGGCGGCCAGCACGCGGCCGGCCAGCAACTGCCGGGCCAGGCCACCCCGACGGGCCAGCAGCCCGGCCAAGCCACCCAGCCCGGTCAAGCCGCCCAGCCCACCCACGGGAACCACTCCACTCACGGGAACCACCCCGGCCACGGAGGCCAGCCGGGCCACGGAGGCCAACCCGGCCACACCACCCCATCGCACACCACCCCGTCGCACGGTGGCCCCGTGCCGCCCCCCGGCGCCGGCACCCACCGCAGGCCCGCCCCGGAGGCGGCGTCCGGCCAACCCACCCAGGGCCAACCCACCCCCAGCACCCAGCCCCGGCAGGGCGAGCACGGCGAACCGTCGACCGGCGGCCGACACGCCCAGCGCGACGCACACCCCCAGCCCCACACCCCGACTCACACTCCCGAGAACGAACGCACCCAACAGATCCACCAACCGCGCCGCCCGACCGGCCCCCGCGCACCGGCCCAGCCGCTGCCGCAGGCCCAGCCCCAACCCCTGCCCGAGTACGGCACCGGCACCGGCTCGGGCATCGGCCCTGGTGACGGCGGGGTCGGCGGGCCGGATGGGGGAGCGGGCTGGTGAGCTCCGTCGATCACCAGCTCGTCAAGCGGTTCCGGCAGGACGCCGGCGACCGCATAGCCGAGCAGCGCCGGATCGACCAGGTCTCCGGCGCCGCCCCGATGACCCCGGAGGACGAGCGGCAGTACGCGCGCGCCGTCATCGCGCAGATCCTGGAGGACTACGCGCGGTCCGAGATCACCTTCGGGCGTACGCCGCTGGACGCCGAGAGCGAGGAGGGCTACGCGGCGGCCGTGCACGCCGCGCTGTTCGGCGTCGGTCGGCTGCAACCGCTGCTGGACGACCCCGACGTCGAGAACATCGACATCAACGGCTGCGACCGGGTCTTCATCGGGTACGCGGACGGCCGCGAGGAGCAGGGCGAGCCGGTCGCCGAGACCGACGAGGAGCTGATCGAGCTCATCCAGGTGCTCGGCGCGTACTCCGGTCTCTCTTCGCGACCGTTCGACACCGCCAACCCGCAGCTCGACCTGCGGCTGCCGGACGGCTCCCGGCTCTCGGCCGTCATGGACGTCACCCGGCGGCCCGCGCTCTCCATCCGACGGGCCAGGCTCGGCAAGGTCTTCATGGCCGACCTGGTCCGCAATGGCACCCTCACCCCGGAACTCGGCAACTTCCTCGCCTGCGCCGTACGGGCCCGTAAGAACATCATGATCGCCGGGGCCACCAACGCAGGGAAGACGACGCTGCTGCGGGCGCTGGCCAACGAGATCCCGCCCAGCGAGCGGCTGATCACCGTGGAGCGGGCGCTGGAACTCGGGCTCGACCAATTCCCCGACTTGCACCCGAACGTGGTGGCGTTTGAAGAACGGCTGCCCAACTCCGAGGGGCAGGGCACCATCAGCATGGCCGAACTCGTGCGCCGCTCGCTGCGCATGAACCCCTCCCGGGTCATCGTCGGCGAGGTGCTCGGCGACGAGATCGTCACCATGCTCAACGCGATGTCGCAGGGCAACGACGGTTCGCTCTCCACCATCCACGCCAACAGCTCCAGCGAAGTGTTCAACCGCATCTCCACGTACGCGCTTCAGGCGAACGAGCGACTGCCCATCGAGGCCAGCCACATGCTGGTCGCCGGCGCGGTCAACTTCGTCGTCTTCGTCGAGCGCCGCAACGACTATCACAGCGGCGGCTCGCTCAGCCGCCGCGTCACTTCCGTACGCGAGGTCAACGGCGTGGACGGCCGGGTGCTCTCCAGCGAGGTGTTCATCGAGACGGCCGACGGCCGCGTCGTGCCGCACGCGCCGGTCACCTGCCTCGACGAGCTGTCCGCGTTCGGCTACCGCCCGACCGGGGCCTGGGGGTAGGGCCGCATGAAGGGAGTCACCTCGATGGGCGGGTTCTACTCGCTGCCCACGCTGTACGCGCTGCTGGCCGGAGTGGCCTTCGGCGGCGGGATCGCGCTCTTGATCGTCGCCGTACGGGGGCTGCCGGCCAAGCCCGAGCACGAGAAGCTCAAATCGGGCGAACGCGCCGCCGAGCTGGCCAGATTCGTCAGCCGCCGCGGCTCGCTCGCGGTCGGCGTCGGGCTCGCCGTGCTGCTGCTCACCCGCTGGGTGGTGGCCGGTCTCGCCGCCGGCGTGCTGGTCTTCGTCTGGGACCGGCTGTTCGGCGGCGCGGCCGAGGAACGCTCGGCGATGCGCCGCGTCGAGGCGCTGGCCGCCTGGACCGAGTCGCTGCGCGACACCATCGCCGGCGCGGTCGGCCTGGAACAGGCCATCCCCTCCTCCGCGCGCGCCGCCGCACCGGCGCTGCGCCCGCACCTGGACGCGATGGTCGACCGGCTGCGGGCCCGTACGCCGCTGCCGGACGCACTTCAGCAACTTGCCGACGAGATTGACGATGCGTCGGCCGACATCATCATCGCCGCCCTCATCCTCAACTCCCGGCTGCGCGGCCCCGGCCTGCGCGAGGTGCTGGGCGCGCTCGCCAAGTCGGCGCGCGAGGAAGTGGACATGCGGCAGCGGGTGATGGCCCAGCGCGCCAGCACCCGGCGCAGCGTGCAGATCGTGGTGGGTGTCTCCATCGCGTTCGTCCTCGGCCTGTCGATCTTCAACCGGGACTTCGTCGAGCCGTACGGCACGGCGGTCGGGCAGCTCGTGCTGGCCTGTGTGTGCGCCCTGTTCGCGATGGGCTTCTGGTGGCTGCGCAAGCTCTCCAGCATCGACACGCCGGACCGGTTCCTGACCCGCGATGCGGCGCCGGAGCGTTTCGCGGCAACGCGCGCCGGCGCGCCAGGGGCGCAACAGCCCGGCGCCGGCACCGTACAGACCCCCGTCTACGGCGATGAGGTGAGCCCCCGATGAACAGCAGCATCACCATGCCGGTGCTGGTCGGCGCCGTCTTCGGGCTGGGCGTCTACGTCCTGGTCAGGGCCCTGATGCCGGGCAAGCGCGGGGCGGTGGCGCGGGTCGCGCAGATCGACGCGCTGCGAGCGCGCGGCTCGGCGCACGCCGGCGCGGACCGTGGCTTCGGCGCCGGCGGGGCGGAGGCCGGCGAGGGCCGGCTGGACGCCGTACGGAGCCGGGTCGGGCAGCGCGTGGCCGACCTCTATCTGCAACAGGGCTGGGAACAGCGCTCGCTGCGGGCCGACCTCGCCGTGCTCGGCCGGAGCTGGGAGTCGTTCCTGGCGACGAAGGTGCTGCTGGGCGCGGCCGGCCTGGTCTTCGGCCCGTTCGTCTTCGTCATCGTCTGGCAACTGGGCTTCGGCAGCAGCCCGATCATCCCGGTGTGGATGGCGCTGCTGTTCGCCGTGGTCTTCTTCCTGCTGCCGGACCTGGAGGTGCGCAGGGACGCCGCGGACAAGCGGCGCGACCTGCGGCGGGTGATCGGCGCGTACCTGGACCTGGTGGCGATGAACCTGGCCGGTGGCCGCGGTCTGCCCGAGGCGCTGATGGCCGCCGCCGAGGTCAGCGACGGCTGGGCGCTGCGGCGGATCAGGAACGCGCTCGCGGACGCCCGGATCACCGGGACCAGTCAGTGGCAGGCGCTCGGGAACCTCGGCGAGGAACTCGGCGTCGATGAACTCAAAGACCTCTCGTCGTCACTCGCGCTGGTCGCCGACGACGGGGCGAAGGTACGTGAATCCCTCGGGTCGCGGGCGGAAACGATGCGGCACCGGGAGCTCGCGGAGATCGAAGGGAGCGCAGGGGAGAAGTCGCAGTCGATGCTGGTGGCACAGCTCCTGCTGTGCGCGGGGTTCCTGGTCTTCCTCATCTTCCCGGCCGCCATGCGGGTCTTCGAGGTCTGAGTGGCCCCGATGCTGACGCCGGCCCTGCCTTCCTCCAACGGTCACCGTTCCTTCGCCGTTCCCTCCACCCTCTGAGAGGACACTTTCCACCATGAACACAGGACCTCGTTTCAGCCACCCGGCACTGGACTTCCTCCTCGCCTTCGTACGCGGCAGGGTCGAGCGCGCCCGCTCCGGTGAGCTCGACCGCGGCGCGTCCGCCGTGGAGTGGGTCATCATCTCCGCCGTCGTCGTCGCGATCGTCGGCGTGGTCGCCGCGATCATCAACGCGGCGCTCAGCGACGGCGCGGACAAGGTCGGCGACTGCATCAAGGGCGCGGACGCCAGCAAGACCTGCTGACCCGGCACGACACCTGCCGGCGCACGACCGGGCGCGGACCGCGCGCCCACGCCGGGGCCCACGGCGCGCAGTGTGCGTACGGGGCGCCGCCCGGCGGTACTCGGCAGGGCTTGGCAGCACTTGGCGTTGGGACAGTGCACGGCAGCGCACGGCACGGCAGCGCACCATGCGGGAGCGGCCAGCGCGCCGCGCCGCACCACCGGCCCGCCGGCCGGCCCCCGCGGGCCGCGACGGGGCGGTATCGAGAACACAACGGGGATGACGGCATGAGACGAACCGGGGGCGGCACCCTGCACCGCGCGGTGCGCCGCAGGCTGGACGCCATGCGCGGCGATGGCCGCGGTGGGGCGGGCTGTTGCGGTGAGAGCGGCGGCACGGGCGGTTGCTGCGGCAGCGGCGATGGTGCGGGCTCTTGCGGCGGCAGCGGCGGTCGTACGCGCGGGCGCGGCGGCAACGCCGAGGGTACGAGCGACCGCGGCGGCAGCGGACGCCTCGGCAGCGGGAGCGGGAGAGCCGGGCACGGCGGGAACGGGCACGGCGGGAACGGGTGCAGCCGAGCCGGACGCGGCAAGAGCGAGCACGACGGCAGCCGGAGCGGGCGCGGCGGAAGCGGCGAGGGCCGGTGCCGGTGTAGTGGCCGGGCCAATGGCCAGGGCAGTGGTAGCCGTACGAGCGACAGCGGCATGACCGCCATCGAATTCGTCCTGCTCACACCGGTCCTGTTCTTCCTGATCTTCGCGACCGTGCAGTTCGCGCTCTACTTCTTCGCCGACCACGTCGCACAGGCGGCGGCGCAGGCGGGCGCGCGCAAGGCGCGTGCCGAGGCGGACGAGAACCCCGGCGGCTGGGGCGGCAAGGCGCGCAGCACGGCCGACAGCTACATCCAGCAACTGGGCCCGAAACTGCTGATCAGCCCCGAGGTGACGGTGCTGACGCCGCGGGCGGACACGGTCGGCGTCCAGGTCGAGGCCGAGGTGCCGACGGTCTTCCCCGGCATGAAGTTCACCGTGCACGCCCGGTCGCAGGGGCCGATCGAGCGCTTCGTCGTGGACAGGGGCTGAGCGCGGTGTGGCGTGCTGAGCGACGAACGGTGGCCCGGCCCTGCGCCCCGCGTACGCCCGACCCGAGCGGGAGCGCCGCCGGCGCGGCCGGCAGCGGCTCGCGCGCTGGCGCCGCCGGGCGCGCGTCCGACGCCGGACTCTCGACCATCGAAGTGGTCATCCTCGCGCCTGTGATGATCCTCTTCATCCTGGTACTGGTCGGTTTCGGGCAACTCGTGGACGGCCGCGGCGCGGTGGACGGCGCGGCGCGTGACGCCGCCCGGGCCGGTTCCATCCAGCACGACTACGACATCGCCATGCGCGAGGCCCGCAAGGCCGCCGCCGCCGACCTGGAGGACGTGTGCACGGGCTCGGTGAACGTCCGGATGACCGGTTCCCGCTTCGAGCCCGGCGGCTTCTTCAAGGTCGAGGTGAGCTGCGAGGTGCGCGGCCTGCGCATGATCGGCCTGGACATCGGCTCCACGGTCAAGGCCACCGCGAGCTCCCCCATCGACCCGTACCGGCGGGCCTCATGAGCCCGCACCCGCCGACCACCACGCCCAGGCCCGCGCGCGTACGCGCCCACTGGCCACGGCAAACCTCCCCGCAGCGCCCTGTCCCACGGCGATCAGGACCACAGCGGTCCGCCACACCACCATCCGCCCCGCAGCGCCCTGTCCCACAGCGCCCCGCCCCACAGCGGACCACCGCCGTACGCGCGGTCGCCCGGCGCATCGACGCGTTCGGCGTGCTGGCCCGGCGCCGGTACGCCGGGCGGACGGCGGACCGGGGGGCGGGGGCGGCGGCCGTCATCCTCTTCGCCTTCCTCTTCCTCGCGCTCGCCGCGTTCGTGGTCGACGGCGGCATGTCGATCTCGCAGCGCGAGCGGGCCGCGGACATCGCCGAGCAGGCCGCGCGGTACGCCGCGCAGGACATCGACGAGACGGCGCTGCGCGAGAGCGGCGGCGAGCGGGCGCCCATCAACTACGAGAACTGCGCCTCGCGGGTGCGGAAGTTCGCCCGCGAGGCCGGACTCTCGACCCGGGACATCGCCGCCTCCCGCTGTGTGTCGGCCAACGCCGAACAGGTCGAGGTCGAGATCCAGCTCACCTACGAACCCGTACTGACCGGGCTGTTCTACAACGGCTCCTTCACCGTGCGGGGCTCGTCGAAGGCGGAGTCCCATGTGGGCTGAGGACACGGGCGCGCGGTACGGGGCGACGCCGTGGTACGGAGTCACGGCACGGTACGGAGCCACGGTGCGGCGCGGGCGTGCGGGCCGGCCGGGGGCCGTCCCGCTCCGGCTCGCGCCCCACCCGCGGGCCAGGCCCGACCCGTACGGGGCCTTAACGGCCGGGCCCATCCGACCCGTACCCCGCCCGTCGCCCATCCGACGATCCACCCGAGGCTGAGGAAACCCGCCCATGGCGCGCACCGCCCGCCCCACCCCAGGCCCGTCCGGCTCGCAGCCGCGACGGCAGCCGCAGCCGCTGCCCGTGCGGACCCGTACGGTCGGCGACTTCGTCAAGGCGTTCTTCGCGTTCATCGCACTGTCCGCGCTGCTCATCGGCGTGCCAGGGGCGCTCGCGTACTTCGTCGGCTGGCCGCTCCCCGACGAGGCGCCCACGCTGGAGACGGTGCGGCAGCCGATCACCGCGAGCGTCTTCATCGACGTGCTGACCGTGGTGGTGTGGCTGGCCTGGGCGCAGTTCGCCGCCTGTGTGCTCGTCGAGGGCAAGGCCGAGATCTCGGGCGTCGGCATGCCGTCCCGGGTGCCGGGCGCCGGGCCGAGCCAGTTGTTGGCCCGGCAACTGGTGGCGGCGCTGCTGCTGGTCGGCGCGTCCGCGGCGAGCCTGACCCCGGGCCTGGCGCAGATCGGCAACGCGTACGACGACAACGCGCGCTCCACCGTGGCCTCCGCCCACCAGACGCCAGGCCAAACGGGCGACCAGGCGGACGCGCCCGGCGGGCAGCGGCAGTTGGAGGCGCACGAGCGGCGCATGGTGGACCCGGCGCACCCCGGCGCGGGCACCGCGCGGGCGGGCGACGAACACCGGCAGACGAAGTTCTACCGAATCCAGCCACCCGAGGGCCGGCACCACGACTCGCTGTGGGAGATAGCCGAACGGCACCTCGACGACGGCCGCCGCTACAAGGAGATCTACCAGCTCAACACGGACCGGGTGCAGCCCGACGGCTCCAAGCTCTCGCAGGCCAGCCTGATCCGGCCCGGCTGGATCATGGAGATGCCGGCCGATGCGCACGGCGGCGAACTGGTCGAAATGCCCGAGGACTCGCCGGAGATCACCAAGGACCTGCGGGAACAGATCCACGAGTACGACAAGTCGCGCCGCACCCCGGCCCCCGACACCGACCCGGCGCACACCGGGCCCGGCCACGCTGATCCGGCGCACGACGTCACCGTCGACCGGCCGCTGCCGCCGCTGCCGGCCGACCAGACGCCGGCCACGGCCGCCGCGCCCGCCGACGACTCCGGGTTCGGCCTGTCCGAGGCGCTGATCGGGGCCCCGCTGCTGGCCGCCGGGCTGCTCGCGGCCCTCGGCCGACGCCGGCGGGCCGCGCTGTGGCAGTCGGCCATGTCGGCGCTCGGCCTCGGCAGCGGCATCGACCTGACCGCGACCGGCCCGGCCGCCCGGATCGAGGAGGCGCTGCTGGTCGGCGCCGACCCGGCGGCCGTACGCGACCTGGACAGCGCGCTGCGCGGACTCTCGGCAGCCCTCGCCGCCGAGGGCCGTAGCCTGCCCGTCGTGTACGCGGCCTGGCTGACCGGCACCGAACTGCACCTGCAACTTGCCGCTACGGCTGGCGAACCGCCCCAGCCCTGGCAGCTCGGGCAGGACGCCACGTTCTGGCGGCTGCGCCGCTCGGCGATCGTGGCCCACGCGGACGACGGCACCGCCGCCCCGTACCCGGGTCTGGTCAGCCTCGGCACGCTGGACGACGACGCGCGGCTGCTGCTCAACCTGGAGGCCGTGCCCGGGATCGTGTCGCTGACCGGCGCGGCGGCCGACCGCACCGCCGTCTTCGCCTCGGTCGCCGCCGAACTGGCCACCAGCGGCTGGTCCGACCGGCTCACCCTCACCCTGGTCGGCTTCGGCGCCGAACTCGGCGCGCTCGCCCCCACCCGCATCCGGCACCTGGACGGGGTGGCCGCGCTGGTGGAGACGATGACGGCGGAGACCGAGCAGCGCAGGGCCGCGCTCAGTGCCGCCGGCCACGACTCGGTCCTCACCGGCCGCACCGGTCAGGCCCAGCACACCCAGCGCGCCCCCCACCTGGTGCTCCTCGCGACCGAACCCACCGAGGCGCAGGCGGCGCGGCTGGCCGAACTCGCCGCCGACTCCGGCCGGCTCGGCATCGGCTACCTCATCGGCACCAGCCAGCAGCAGTTCCCCGGCGCGAGTTGGGAGTTGGAGATCACCGGCGAGGGCCGCCTCCGCGCCCCGCTGCTCGGCCTCGAACTCACAGCCCAGCAACTGCCCGAGGAGCAGCACCGTGCGGTGGTCGACCTGTTCGCCGCGGCCGACCCCGACGGCGGCGACGACGGGGGCGGCGCGGGCCCGGCCGCCGCGCACCGCGCCCCGTTCCTGGTGGACATCTCCGAGACGGGCCGGCCCGCGGTGTACGCGCGGCTGCTCGGCAACTACGAGATCATCGGCCTGGAATCCCCGGACGACCAGCGCGGTGCCCTCCTGCACGAGGCGCTCGCCCTGCTCCTGCTGCACCGGGAGGGCGTGCACCCGCGCGTACTGGCCTCGGCCCTGTGGCCCCGCGGCGCCACCGAGGACGTACGCGACGCCCTGATCGAGCGCCTCGGCACCTGGCTGGGAAGCGACGGTCAACCGGGCGCGCAGCAGGGCGTGCAACCGGCTGGGCAGCCGGGCGCGCAACCCGGGAGCGCAGCGGCCTCCGCGCCCCGGCTGCGCACCGACGCAACGGGCCGCCTCACCCTCGCCACCTCCGTCGTCTCCGACCTCGATGTGCTGCGCACCCTGCACCACGAGGCGATCCAGGGCCGCGGCGCGAACAGCGCCCGGGTCCGCGAGCGGCTGCTGACGGACGCGCTGGCGCTGGCCCGCGGCCCCCTGCTGGCCGGCCGCCCACAGGGCCGCTACGGCTGGCTTTCCCACGAGATCATCGACGCCCAACTCCCGCTGCTGGTCGCCGATGTGGCGCTCGCTCTCGCCGCCCACCACCGGGAGGCGGACCAGCCGCGCAAGGCCATGGAGGCGCTGGAGACGGCCCTGAACTCGGCTCCCGCGGACGAGCGCCTATGGAACGAACTCCTCCGCGCCGCCCACGCCACCACCGACACGACCCTCCTCACCACGACGGCCACCGCCCTCCTGGACCGCAACGCCACCCTCAGCAACGGCACCCGCGGCCTCCCACCCCGCACGGAGGCCCTGTTGGACGAACTCCTGCCGACGTGGCGGGATGATACGGGGGCGGCGGCGAACTGAGGTCTTCGGCAGGACAGGGCACGGCTCGGACGGAGATAGTGCGTAACCACGGAAACCGAATGGGGCATCCCGTTGACGCCGGTTAGTGGTGGATGCGTCAAGACGAATGGCGATGACAACAGAACAGCCGCCCGCGCTTGACTGCGCGACCGCAGCATCGACCGCATGCCCTTCAATCCCGCTGAGTCCAGTGGGGGCCCGGCATGTGGCATCGGCCCCGACAAGCACAGGAACGGACGGTTCTCCACCAGGCTCGCGGCACGCCACCGCAGAACGCAATGCTCACTAAAGCCCCAGAAGGTCACTTCTGAATCAGGGCCCTGGCCCCCACCATCCCCCCTTGCCATGATCACCACATGACCGAAGACCAGCGCCCGCACCCCTCCACCGTGGCCGACGACCGCACCTCGCTCACCTCCTTCCTTGACTACCAGCGCGCCACCCTGGCCATGAAGTGCGCGGGCCTCACCGCGGAGCAGCTCAAGCGGCAGGCCGTGCCGACCTCGGGGCTCACGTTGCTTGGGCTGGTGCGGCATGCTGCTGCGGTGGAGCGGGGGTGGTTCCGGGCCGTGCTGAAGGGCGAGGACGTGACGAAGCCTTGGCCGGGCAAGGTGAACGGCACGTTTGCGGAGTTCCATGTGGCGGACGCGGATGTCGACGAGGCGTTCCGGATCTGGCACGAAGAGTGCGAAAAGGCGCGCGAAGTCGCGGCTTCCTTTTCCTCGCTCCAGGACAGTGCGGAATTCCGTGGCGAGACGTACTCGGTGCGGTATGTCCTCACCCACATGATCGAGGAATACGCCCGCCACAATGGCCACGCGGATCTGCTGCGCGAGGCGATCGACGGGGAAGTGGGGGAGTAGCGGGATTGAGAAGCGCGAGGCATGGGTCGCTCCTGACGGCAGGCCCGCGGGGCCGCTAGGGCTGGCCATCCCCCGAGGCCACTGCGGCCCAACCACCGCTTTCGGTACCGATGCGGCCCTCCTCGTCACGACGGCGACCGCCCTCCTGGACCGCAACGCCCCCAGTATCGGTGCCCCGGTCTCTCGCCCCGTACCAGGGCTCTGTTGGCCGAGCTTTTGTCGACACGGCGGGTGACGCGCGGGCTACGGCGGACCAGGAACGTGTCCAGGCGCACATCTCCTGCGGGAGCTGTGCGGCGTGGGGCGGAGATTATGGTAGGCGTAGGCCGTCGGTAGCCGGTTTGATGTCATGTCAAAGCGACGCCACGGTACGGGGAATGTGGTCGACGGGCAGGACGATGCGGTTTTCCGCGCCCGCTCACGGCCGCAGATTTCAGGGGGAGCAATATGAGTTTTCGGGGCATGAAAGACGATATGGCGCGGAGTCTCGCCTCCGCGCTCGACATCGGTGGCGGAGCGCTAGCCATCCAAGGCGGCCTCGTCCGGGGAATCCTCACCAAATGGGGAGGACAGGCCGGGGCTGTGGCGAAATTCCCCCTTCAGGCCACTTGGGGCCAGGACCAGGCGAAGGACGTGCGCCACCGCCTCGGACTTCTCAACGGCGACCCGGAGTACCAGTTGATGATGGCCGCCCACCTGGGCCTCATCAAGACGTGGGAGTGGGCCGAGGAGAACAGGGAGAAGTTCGAAAAGGAGGTCATCGAGAGCGCCCGAAAGCTCGGCGACGAGGGCAAGAAGCTGGCCGACCAGTACGCGGCGGACACCGGCGCAGGTGCCAAGGGGCTCGCGGTCGTCAAGGGCGTGGCGGCCTACCGTCGCTTGAAGAGCGTGTGGGACGCCAAGGACCGCGTCAAGAACGCCAAGGCGCTGCTGGAGATCAGCGAGGGGTTCCGCGGGAACTACGACGACGCGCTCAAGATCTTCGACAAGGCCAAGAAGGGCTATACGGCTGCATGGAAGCCGATGGAGATCCTTTCGAAGCTAAAGGGCCTGGGCTGGCTCAACAAGGCACCGGGAACGACTTTCCTCGACAGGGCGCTGGTGCCGGTCTCCTTCGTGACGGGGGCCAAGGAGGTCTTCTTCCCGAGCCATGAGGGTGCCTACGGCACGACCGACCGCGTGATGGGCGGTGTGCAGGTGCTCAGTGCCGGTGCTGTCATGGCCGGCTGGACCAGTGCCGCGATCGCGGGTTCGGCCATTCCCGTCGTCGGTTGGGTGGGGCTTGGTGTGGCGGGTGCCTACTTCCTGGGCAGTTGGGCCTGGGACAAGTGGGGCGGCGACGTCAAGGCGTACGCCAAGAAGAAACTTAACGAGACCGTCAAGGGTGTGGCGGATTTCGCCGAGCGAGTAGTAGCCCCCGGCCCGGTGAAGAAGCTGAAGAAACTTAAATTCTGGTAGCGCGCCATGCGCGCCCCGCCGCCTCGGGCGCCACTTGAGCAGCGCGTCGCCATGGACGGAGCAAGGGGTATCGCATGTTGAAGTTCGAGGACGAACAGCATCTGTCCGGGCTCATCGGCGGTGGGCTGGCGGCTGCCGAGTGGTGCAAGCTCGGCTCGCTCCCGAAGCCGCCGCCAGATGTCCACGCAGCGGCCGGAAACGGGCCACTGCGGCCGGCCTTTGTGCGACCCCTCGGTCTTGCGGGATATGTGCTGGCAGCCCCGGTCTTGCTCCTCGGCGCAGTCGCCGGTCTTGTAGAGGCGCTGTTTGAGATGGTCTTCGGGGTCTTCACCATCAAAAAGAACAGAAGGACGAACAGGGAGGCCGAGCAGCGCAAGGCCGAGATCGCGGCGCACGGGCTGAACGAGGTGTTCGACGGCGACTGGAACGCCGCGGCGGGCCAGTTGCTGCTGCGCTGGTACGGCCAGTCCTCACACCCGAAGCGCCTGGTGCTGATTGCGCCGGGACGCATCGTGCTGGCGGGCCCGCCCAAGCGGGTGACGCTTGGGGCGCTCGATGAGTCGGACATCTTGTACACGATTCCGGGTGACCAGGCCGTCATCGAGGACCCGTTGAACGGCCGACTGGAAACCGACAAGTTCCGTATTCGATTTTCCGACGGCTCGTGGATCGTGTTGGAAGTGACGGACAAGCCGAGCGGTATTCACGCACGGCTTGAGACGATGGCAGAGAAGGTCGGGGCCAACCCTGACGGCTTGCCGGTCGTCGTGGGACCCAGGCCGACGCCATAAGAAGGGAACAACGAGTTTTCATGGCTGACTCACAGAAGCAGACGCGGGAGCAGGAGGAGGAAGCGCGCAAAGCTGTCGAGCTCCTCCACCAAGCGCGCGCAACATTGGCCGATGGCATCGCCGAGGCGGGGGGCGGCAATCGGGCCATCCTGCGGCTGACGGACGAAGAGTTGGCGGTGATCGACTCCGAGCCGATGGACGAGCGCCTGGTTCCATCGCCGCACCTGGCGAAGCTCCCCGAGGATCAGCGGGACACGGCGATCGCCACCGCCCTGCGCTCACTCGTCTCGCGAGAACTCATCGAGGTCGCGAACATCGAGCAGATCGACGAGCTCATTCGGCAGCAGGAAGCCGCCGAGGCGCGCGGTGAAACGCTGAACGAACGGGCCCCCATCGATATCAGGGTGGCGGAGGAAGCCGCCCTGGTGCTCAGCCTGCGCGGCAGCGCGGAGCGGGTGCTCGCAGCGGACCTGACGACCAGCGACGACACCTCCCACGCCTTCGTCTACATTCATGCGGCCGACCTGTTCTTGGTGGAACGCGTGACCGGCGGGGGCATGCACCTGTTTACGCTCACCAACACCCCGCAGTCGGCCGCGGATTTGGTGCAGGCGCTCGTAGATCCTTTTGGTGTTGCCGACACGGAAGGCCCGGCGCAGCAGCTTTCTCCCGACGCACTGGACAGGGACAGCGTTCCCCGATCAGTGCGCCGCGTGATTGACACCGCATTGGTGGTGGGGCAACTCATGGTCCTCTCGGACTCTGAGGGTGCCTTGGTGACGACCTATGCCACGGGCAAAGAGGTCATGACGGTCACGGTGGACGAGCCGCACTCGCCGAAGGGGATCGTGGCCCAGAACCTCAGCACGAAGGCATTGCACCGGAAGATCACCAAGCTGCTGAAATTGCCCAAACAGTAAGTCACTTGCTGAACTCACGGGGTGGGAGTCATGAGTAAGGTTTCCGACTGCGAGAAGGACATTCGCGACCTCAAGCGATACGCGGATGAGTTGGAGCGCGCGCTGGACGCCGTGCAGAGGTATTCCGGTGTCACCGTGTGGAGCGGCCCCGCTGGAGACCGTTTCCGGGCGGACTGGGGCAAGCGGGCCAAGGAGGTCCGAGACGCCCTTCAGTACGCCAAGGAAGAGATGGAGCGCATCAAAAAGAAGTTGGAAGCGGAGGAGGCGGAGAAGAAGAAGGGCGACAACTGACCGCGTTCCCCGCTGAGCCACCTCTGGCCGGGCCACCCGGCCCGGCCGTCGGCCCCAGGGCCCGCTCACGCCCGGTGACAGCCGCGCAGGTCAGGCCGCTACCCGAGCCAACGCGCCAGCCGGGCCAACGCGCCACCCGAAACCGGCGGAGCCGAAGAGCCAGCGGGCCGGGCGTTTGCCACCCGCCCCACCCCTCACCCCTCCCCAACGCCGGAAGAAAGCCAGCAACACGCCCCGAGCCGGGCCTCATCCCCGAGGCGGGCTTCACCCCCCGAGCCGGGCCTCGCCCCCGAGGCGGGCCTCACCCCCGACTGACCGCCGCCAAGATCTCCGGCAACCGCCCCGCCGTCTGCGGCGCCGCCAGTCGCAGGCCCGCCTGGGCGGTGCCGTAGCCGTACGCCGCGCCCAGGGGGAGGACGAGCCAGAGGAAGCCGTGGTGGCCGGCCAGGTGGAGCCAGATCGTGAGGGCCACCAGGGGGGCGCACAGCAGGGCACCGACCAGGCTGCCGCCCAGGATGGAGATCCAGGCCAGTGCGCCTTGCCCGGGTACGACGTTCTTGTAGCCGCTGTCCTGGGGGATGGAGTACGGGTAGCGGGCGGAGGCGATGGAGCCGGTCGCCAGCAGGGCGCCGAGGAGGGCCAGGGCCAGGCCGAGGGTTTCGGCCAGCGCGTCCCAACCGTCCAGCAGGGCGGCGGAGCCGACGACGACCAGCGTCAGGTACGGGATCGCCACCAGGGCCAGCGCCTGGGCCCGGCCGCGGAGTTCCAGATAGGCGTCGCGGGGGGTGCTGATGGTCTGGGCGACCATCCAGAACGCGGAGGAGTCCTGCCCGAACTGGTTGTACATCTGCATGCCGAGCAGTCCGGAGGCCCAGCACGCCGAGTACACGCTGCCGTTGCCCTGCACCATCATGACCACCGGCAGCAGCAGGCCGATGCCGAGCGCCGTGGCCCAGCTCGCCTTCGTCTTCGGGTCGCGCCACGCGTACTGCAACGTCCGGTGGAACGCGGTGCCCGACCGGCCGGCGGGCAGCAGCCCGGCGATGCCGCCGGCCCCGGCGCGTACCCTGCGCTCGCCGGGGGCCTGGATCGTGGACGCGTCGGGCGAGGTCATCAGCGCGGTCAGGCCGCGCTGCCAGGACCAGCCGACGGCCACCAGGAACGCCAGGGTCAGCGCGAGTTGCGCCGCGGCGACCCCGTACGAGCCCTCGCCCGCCGACCACACCGCATCGACCGCGGCTGCCGGCGGCACCCAGCGCAGCACGTCCGCCACCGGCTCCAGCGCGCCGAGCCCGCCCGCGTCGGAGAGCTTCTGCGTACCGAGGTTGACCGCCTGCGCGCCCACCGCGATGAACAGGCCGCTGAGCAGCGCCAGGTCACGGCCCTTGCGGCTGGTCAGCAGCCGGATGTTGGCGGTCGCGACCATACGGGCCAGCGCCACGCACACCAGCATCGTCAGCAGTACGGCGAGCACCGCGACGACCGCCGCCGCGGCGCCGTGCGCGACGGCCACCACCGAGCCGACCGCGAGCGCCAGCGTGAACAGCGGGCCGATGCCGATCAGCGAGGTCACCAGCAGCGCCACCACCAGTGACTGCGGGCGCAGCGGCAGCATCACCAGCCGGGTGGCGTCCAGGGTCTCGTCGCCGCCGGGGAAGAACAGCGGCATCACGGCCCAGCCGAGCGCGAGCAGCGCGGTGAGCGTGGTGACCAGGGCCGCCGCGTGCTCGTGCCCGCGCAGCGCGACCAGGCCGAGCAGTTGCAGCGCGGCGACCAGCCCGACGACGACCACCGAGGCGAGGTACGCGGCGCGCCGGCCGCTGGACTGCCGCAGCCCGTTGCGCAGCAGCGACAGCTTGAGGGCGGCGAAGCCCGCGACCAGGGTGGCGACGGAGGCCGCGGGCGGGGCGGCGGTCGGAGCAGTGGCGGGGGCCGTGGTCGGGGTCGGGGTCGGCGCACCGGTCGCCGGGGCCGCGGCGCCCGGCGACGGCCGCTGCGGCGGGGACGTGGTGCTCATCGCGTGCCGCCCAACCAGTCGAGGTGGTGCGCGCGGTCGCGGTCCTGGGCGCCGACCAGTTCCAGGAACGCGTCGTGCAGGGTGGGGGAGGCGCCCCGGACCTCGGCCACCGGGCCGTGCGCCCGGATGGTGCCGCCGGCCAGCACCGCGACCCAGTCGCACAGCGACTCCACCAGCGCCATCACATGGCTGGAGATGACCACGGTGGCGCCGGACGCGGTGTACCGCTCCAGGACGCCGCGGATGGACTGGGCGGAGACCGGGTCGACGCCCTCGAAGGGCTCGTCGAGGAAGAGCACCTCGGGGTTGTGCAGCAGCGCCGCCGCGAGCCCGATCTTCTTCCGCATGCCGGTCGAGTAGTCGACCACCAGCTTGTGCTGCGCGCCGGCCAGGTCGAGTACGTCGAGGAGTTGGGTGGCGCGCTTGTCCACCTCGTCGCCGTCCAAACCGCGCAGCCGCCCGGTGTACGAGAGGAGTTCGCGCCCCGACAGCCGCTCGAACATCCGCAGCCCCTCCGGAAGCACCCCGATCCGGGCCTTGACCGCCACCGGGTCCTGCCAGACGTCGTGCCCGCCGATCTCCACCCGGCCCACGTCGGGCCTGAGCAGGCCGGTAATCATCGACAGCGTGGTGGTCTTGCCGGCGCCGTTGGGGCCGACGAGCCCGATGAACTGGCCGGCCGGCAGGGTCAGATCGATGCCGGCGACGGCGATCTGTTCGCCGAACCGTTTCCACAGCCCGGAGATCCGCACCGCGACCGGCCCGTCGCCGCCGGGGGCGCCGGCTATCGCGGGTTCGTCGACGGGTTCGTGCGCGGGTGTGTGTACGGGTGTGTGTACGGGTTCAGGGTCGGGCCCCTGCGCGGCCCCGCCACCGGCCTCGGCATCAGCTTCGGCATTGGTGCCGGTTTCGACCCCAGCCCCGGTACCAGCTTCGACACCCGCACTGGCCGCGCCACCGGCCCCGGCCTCGCCGGCAGCCCCGACAGCAGCCCCGGTCCCGGCGTCGCCACCGGCCCCGGCATCCGCCCCGAAACCGCCCGCGGCACCCGCCCCCGCCACGGCGTCGGCGCCAGCCCCCGCCACGGCGTCGGCGCCAGCCCCCTCCGCAAGGTCGGGGCCGGGCTGTCGTGTCGCCCCCGCGTTGTCGTGCGCTGCCTCCGCTGCCACCGGCTCTCGCCCTCCGTCTCCCGCGGGGAGTGCCCGTACCGTCCCCGTCCAGCGCCCACCCTACGACCGCGGGGGGGGGGGGGGGGGGGGGGGGGGGGGGGGGGGGGGGGGGGGGGGGGGGGGGGGGGGGGGGGGGGGGGGGGGGGGGGGGGGGGGGGGGGGGGGGGGGGGGGGGGGGGGGGGGGGCGGACGCGCCGCCGGGCCCGGCCCGTACCCGCTGTGGGGTACGGGCCGGGCCCGGTCAAAGGTGCCTGCGTGTTCCTGCGTGCGGTCAGTCGCTGCTGCTCGACGCGGAGCCGTCGGCCGAGGAGCCGCCGTCGGCCGTGGGGCCGTCGCCGGTGGAGCCGGTCGGCGCGGTGGCTGCCGGGTCTGCGGCGGCGTCGGACCCGCCGTCGGCCGGCCTGCCCGCGTCCTTCCCGGTCGACTTGGTCGTGGACACGGCGGTGACCTGCGCGGGCGGCTCGTCCTCGCCCCAGTCGGCCATGGCCGCGGCCATCGAGTAGTCCTTGCGCGCGACCGCCTCCGGGTTGCGCAGCTTGATCGCGTAGTAGCCGACGGTGAGGATGACGACCCAGATCGGCGCCGCGTACAGCGAGACCCGGGAGTCCTCGTCGAAGCCCATCAGCACGATGACCATGAAGAGGAAGCAGAGCGCGAAGACGCTGGTGTACGGGGCGCCGGGGGCCCGGAACTCGGACTGCGGCAGTTCGCCCCGGTCGGCCTTGGCCCGGTACTTGAGCTGGGACATCAAGATCATGATCCAGGCCCAGATGCCGGAGATGGTGGCGAAGGAGACCACGTAGTCGAATGCCTTGGACGGCCATTCGTAGTTGATCCAGACGCCGACCATCATCAGCGCGGCCGAGACGCTGGTGCCGTAGAGCGGCAGGCCGTTCTTGGTGAGCTTGGTGAAGTACTTCGGGCCCTGACCGTGCAGGGACAGGTCGCGCAGCATCCGGCCGGTGGAGTACATGCCGGAGTTGCAGGAGGAGAGCGCGGCGGTGAGCACCACGAAGTTCACGATGCCCGCGCCGGCCGGCAGTCCGATCTTGGCGAAGGCCGCCACGAACGGGCTGGTGTCCGGGACGAATTCGGTCCAGCTCACCACCGAGAGAATGATGATGAGGGCGCCGAGGTAGAAGACGGCGATGCGCCACGGCACCGTGTTGATCGCACGCGGCAGGGTCTTCCGCGGGTTGACCGATTCGCCCGCCGTGACGCCGACGAGTTCGACGGCCATGAAGGCGAACATCACGATCTGAAGGGTCATCAACGTGCCGTCGACGCCCTTGGGGAAGAAGCCGCCGTCCGACCAGAGATGGCTGAACGAGGCGGTGTCACCAGCGTCGGAGAATCCTATGGTGATGACGCCGAAGCCGATCAGGATCATGCCGAGAATGGCGGTGACCTTGATCATGGAGAACCAGAACTCCAGCTCACCGAAGAGCTTGACGGAGATCAGGTTGGCGCCGAACAGCACTACGGTGAAGACCAGGGCGGACACCCATTGTGGGATGTCTTCCCACCAGTACTGCATGTACTTGGCTGCGGCGGTGACTTCCGTCATGCCGGTGACGACCCAGAAGATCCAGTAGGTCCAGCCGGTGACGAATCCGAAATACGGGCCGAGGAATTCTCGGGCGTACTCGGAGAAACTTCCTGACACCGGGCGGTACATGAGGAGTTCGCCCAGTGCGCGCATGATGAAGAAGATGACCATGCCGGCGATGGCATAGGCCAGTATCAGGCTGGGGCCCGCCTTGGTGATGGCCTTTCCGGCACCGAGGAAGAGCCCCGTGCCGATGGCGCCACCAATGGCGATCATTTGGATCTGTCGGGTCCCTAGACCGCGTTGGTAACCCTCGTCGGTCGTGACCCCAGCGGTCTCGCTACCGTCATCGTTCCGCGTGTCGACCTGCGCTGAGGTCATAGGTGGTGCGCCTTTCTCCATACCGACCCGGATCGTCCGGATCGGGTCCCGATCCCCCCGGATGGAGTCCTGCACGCCGACGGTCGGCCGGCACAGCGCTCCCGCCGCGACAGGGGTGGCGTCGCGGACGGCAGGTCGTGAAGATTTACCATGAGCCACGACCTGATCAGTAGATACGTGTGCGACTCGCGTCACGAAAAAAGTAGGACAAAAAGCGGGACAGCGTTCGATACCCACCGGCGCGGTAATGGGATCGTTATGCGGATTTGAGCCTTCGTTGAGCGAACAGCAAATCCCGCCGTATCCCGACATACCCACTGCCCAGCCCGCCGAGTTGACTTCCGTTCGCCGAACTCCCCGATTCGAACAGCGGTCACGGCGGGGGCGCCGTACCGCCGGAATCTTCCCTTCCGACAGTGAAGGTCAAGCCGGGAATCGGCCGGAGTGCTGGCCCCTTTGGTCCAGCCCCCGCTTTCGGCCACTCCATATCCGGCGCTGGAGGCAATAATTCCGCCAAATGGAGCGGCTCCACGGGAGCCGTGGACCTCATTCACGGGGTGCCCGGGGACGACCGGGCGAATGGCGCACTCGACCGCACAACGCGGGAGCGGGCGGATTCGTCCCCGCAGCCCGGCAATGGCCCCATGCGGAGCACGTGCGGGGCGCGTACGGGACGGGGCCGCGGGTGGGCACGGCGGCGGGGCGACCCCGGGCCGGGCCGGGGGCCGTACGGGAGCGGGGTCGCGGTGCGCGGCGGGGGGGGGCGGGGGAGGGCCCGGCCCCCCCCGCCCCCCGGGGCGCGCGGGGGCCGCCCGGGGGGGGGCGGCGGCCCCCGGCAGGGGGGGGGGGGGGCGGGGGGGGGGGGGGGGGGGGGGGGGGGGGGGGGGGCGGGGGGCAGGCCCGGCCCCGGCGGGCCGCCCGGTGCCGCGCTAGGCCATCAGCGTGTCGATGAGCGACTCCTGCATGCCGCCCAGCCACAGGTACGCCATCACCATCGGCTTGCGCGGGTCGGAGTCCGGCAGATGGTAGAGCTCGCCCGTACCGTCATCGTCGTCGGAGACCTCAAGCCGGGCCCCGATCGCGAGCCGCAGGTCGTTCAGGGCGCCGAGCCACTGCCGGGAGGTGGCCGGATTCAGCTCAAGGACGGCGCCTTCCACGCCGTCGGCGCCGAGCGCGTCCAGGCTCCGCACCATCGCCAGCGCGTCCTCGCGCTTGCGGGCCCGCAGGTCGTTCTCCGTGAAGCGGCGGAACTCGGCGGCGGCGGCCCGCGTCGGCTCGTCGGCGACCGTGCCGGGGCCGCCGTAGGCGTCGGGGAAGAGCCGGGCGAGCGCCGGATCGGTGGGCGGGGTGCTGGGGCCGTCGGCGAAGAGCGCGGCCAACGGGTCCTCGTCGGCCGCGGCCTCGCCGGGCCCGATCAGTTCGAGCAACTGGACGGCGAGGCTGCGCAGGATGGAGACCTCGACCTCGTCCAGCGCCACGGCCGCGCCGCCGCCGGGCAGCGCCTCGAAGTGCCCGGCCATCAGCGGTCCTGCTGAAGGGTCGCCCACAGGCCGTACCCGTGCATGGCCTGCACGTCGCGCTCCATCTCCTCGCGACTGCCGCTGGAGACGATCGCCCGCCCCTTGTGGTGCACGTCCAACATCAACCGGTTCGCCTTGTCCTTGGGATAGCCGAAGTAGCTCTGGAAGACGTACGTCACGTAACTCATGAGGTTCACCGGGTCGTTGTGGACCACGGTCACCCACGGCACGTCCGGCTCGGGCACCTCGACCGGCGCGTCGCTCAGCTCGGGGCGTTCGATCTCGGTGGGGGCCACGCTGAGCACCGGATGCGGCACGGTGCGTACGGCGACGGGTGGACGGGGTTGGGCGCTCACCTGCCCCATGCTGCCACCCGGCGTGGCCTGGCGCACAAACGGCCCTAGAAATCGTCACTCTGACGAATAACGGGGGTAGCATCCCTGCCAACCGCTCCACCGAGATGCGAGGTACGCCCCCGTGAACGCTGGGAATGCCGTGACCGCCGGAAACACCGGGAACACCGGCCAAGACGTGAACACCGACGACGCCCCCGCGGCAGGGCGTGCCACGACCGCCCCGAACGCCGCGGACCTCGGGCTGCCGGTCGCCGTGCCGTCGACCGCGCTCTTCACCGACCGGTACGAGTTCACCATGTTGCAGGCGGCGCTGCGCGGCGGTACCGCGGGCCGCCGCTCGGTCTTCGAGGTCTTCACCCGGCGGCTGCCCGAGGGCCGCAGGTACGGGGTGCTCGCGGGCACCGGGCGGGTGCTGGACGCCGTGGAGAACTTCCGCTTCGACAGCGATGTCCTCGGCTTCCTCGCCGACCAGCGGATCGTGGACGACACCACGTTGGACTGGCTGGCCGACTACCGCTTCTCCGGCGACATCCACGGCTACCCCGAGGGCGAGGTGTACTTCCCCGGCTCGCCGGTGATGCGCGTCGAGGGCAGCTTCGGCGAGGCGGTGCTGTTGGAGACGGTGATCCTGTCGATCCTCAACCACGACTCGGCGGTGGCCGCCGCGGCCGCCCGGATGGCCGTCGCCGCCGGCGGCCGGCCGCTGATCGAGATGGGTGCCCGGCGCACCCACGAGCTCTCGGCGGTCGCCGCGGCCCGCGCCGCGTACGTCGGCGGCTTCGCGACCACCTCCGACCTGGCCGCCGGCTTCCGCTACAACATCCCGACGGTGGGCACCAGCGCGCACGCCTTCACGCTGCTGCACGACACCGAGCGGGACGCGTTCACGGCGCAGGTCGCCGCGCTGGGCAGCGGCACCACGCTGCTGGTGGACACCTTCGACGTGGCCGAGGCGGTGCGGACCGCGGTGGAGATCGCCGGCCCGGAGCTCGGCGCCGTCCGGATCGACTCCGGGGACCTGCTGCTGCTCGCGCACCGGGTGCGCCAGCAGCTCGACGACCTGGGCGCGACGGCGACCAAGATCGTGGTGACCAGCGACCTGGACGAGTACGCGATCGCGTCGCTGGCCGCGGCGCCCGTGGACGCGTACGGGGTGGGCACC
Source organism: Streptomyces sp. HSW2009 (assembly GCF_040240285.1). NCBI lineage: Bacteria > Bacillati > Actinomycetota > Actinomycetes > Kitasatosporales > Streptomycetaceae > Streptomyces > Streptomyces sp. HSW2009. The sequence continues at coordinate 38,152 of NZ_JBEHZD010000010.1, forward strand.
CAGTTGGTCACCGGCAGCGGCCACCCGACGTGTTCGATGGTGTACAAGCTGGGCGCCCGGGCCGGCTCGGACGACCCGGCGGCGCCGCTGGTGCCGGTCGCGAAGAAGTCCATGGGCGGCAAGACGTCCATCGGCGGGCGCAAGTGGGCCGCGCGCCGGCTGGACGCCGACGGTGTGGCCGAGGCCGAGGTGGTCGGCTCGGGCCCGGTGCCGCCCGAGCTCGCCGACCGGCAGCTCCAGGTGGAACTGGTCCGCGGCGGCGAGGTCGTCGCCCGCGAGCCGCTGGACGCGGTGCGCGACCGGCACATCGAGGCCCGGGCCGGGCTGCCGCTGTCCGCGACGCAGCTCTCGCGCGGCGAGCCGGTGCTGCCGACCGAGCACGTGTAGGGAGGCCGCGCGAGGCGTGCGAGGTCCGGGTGTGGCCGCGGGGGGGCTGCACGGGACCGCGTGCGGGGGCCGCCGTATGGGACCCCGCGTGAGGCCCGCGTGAAGCCCGCGTACGGCCCGCACCAGGCCCCGTGGGGCCCTCGTCATCGCCCGCACGAGGCGCGCGCGACGCGCGCGTGGGGCGTTGGCGCGGTGCGGCCCAGGGTGTGCGTGGGGCGGTACGCGTACGGGGCGGCCAGGGGGCGGGACGGGGCGCGAGCGCCGGCTTGTGCGCCGGGTGGCTCCGGAGGTGCCGCACCATTGGCCGGGCCCCGTATCCGCTATGCGGACAACCGCTCGTGCGGAGGACGGGCGCCGCGCCCACGTGTGACGAGCGGTGCACCCGGGAAGACCAGGGGCGCGCCCACCGACCGCCTCACGGCATCCGTACTCCCGTGCGACGCGCCCGGCGTCCTCCCTCGCCGACACCGGACCGACGTGCACACTGTTCCCTCCCCGTCCCCCTCCGGAAGGCACGCGCCATGTACCGGGCACTGATCGTCATCGACGTACAGAACGACTTCTGCGAAGGCGGCAGCCTCGCCGTCCAGGGCGGCGCCGACGTCGCCGCGGCCGTCACGGACCTGATCGGCGAGGCGGGTCCCGGCTACCGACACATCATCGCCACCCGCGACTACCACATAGACCCCGGCGACCACTTCTCCGACCAGCCCGACTTCGAGCACTCCTGGCCGGTGCACTGCCTGGCCGGCACCGAGGGCAGCGGCTTCCATCCGAACTTCGCGCCGGCGGTCGCGGCCGGTTCGCTGGACACGGTCTTCGACAAGGGCGCGCACTCGGCGGCGTACAGCGGCTTCGAGGGCGCCGACGAGAACGGCACGCCGCTGGCCCGCTGGCTGGCCGAGCGCCAGGTCACCGAGGTGGACCTGGTGGGCATCGCCACCGACCACTGCGTCCGGGCCACGGCCATCGACGCCCGGCGCGCCGGCCTGGAGACGCACGTCCTGCTCGATCTGACCGCCGGCGTCGCCGAGCACACCACCGAGCGGGCACTGAAGGAGATGCGGGCGGCCTCGATCCGGCTGACCGGCACGCCGATCCTCCGCTCGGCCTGAGGCCGGGTCGCCCGCTCGACCTGACGGCCCGGCGCTCGGCCCGGCCTGACGCCCGGATGACCCGGGCGGCTTGGCACCCGAGGCGACCCGCAGGGACTGACACCCGGACGATCCACCCGGCCTACCGCCGGGACGGCCCGCGCCACCTGACGGCCCGGTGATGCACGCCGCCTGCCGCCGGGACGGCCCGCACGGTCCGACGGTCAGCCCCGGCCCGCGGCCCCGCCGCTCCCACGCCCCGCCAGCCCCGCCGTCCGGGCCGGAGGGTGCCCCGGGAGCCGCGCGGCCGTCACACCACGGACACGGGCCGTACGGCCGGCCCCGGGGCCACTCGCCCGCCGGGCCCTGCCGGCTCCCCGCCCGGCACCCACAGGTGTCCCAGCAGCCCCGGCGACCACGGCCCGTACCCGACCCGGGCCAGCGCGTCATGGGATCGCTCCCACACCGGCCCCGCTGCGGCGCCGATTTCCTACGGGTCAGGCCGGCGCCGCCGGGGAGCGCAGGGCCGTGCGGAGCAGGGCCCGGATGGGGTGCCAGGACTCGGTGTCGTCGTCCGGGGCGGCGCGCCAGACCAGCCCGTCGGGGTGGTGCAGGACGGCCGTGACCTCGTCCGGCGTCGGCGGTTCGGCGTTGCCGCGCAGGTAGACGGCGCGCAGCCCCAGGTTCCTGAGCCGGGTCAGGGCGCGCTGCCGGTTGGCCGCGTGCACCAGGATGCGCACCCGCGGGCCCATCGCCGCGGCCCCGCTCAGCGCTCCGGTGCGCATGAATGCGCTTTCTGTCCCAGCCGCCACAGGTACCCCAGAGGCCACACCGGCCCCGATGGGACGGCCGCCTCCCCCACCGCCCGGCGTGCCGGCTCCGTGACGCAGCGTGCCGCCCGGCCCCGCGCCCGGCGCCTGGCCGAACGGGCTGGGCAGCGAGACCGCCACGACCACATCGCCGCCCGGAAGCTTGGTGAATCCACCGCCTGCCATGCTCTCGATCGCCCCCTGAGACGTCGTGTCAGCAAGAAATCTCGTAGGGGCATCTAAACGCGAATCGGGGGCCCCCCCCGAGGGGGGGGGGGCGGGGCCCCGCGGGCCCCCCCCGATTTGACGTGTTTGCGGGGGGGGGGCCGGGGGGGCTGAACCTAGCGCCCGCCCCCGCCGCCGGCGGG
>NZ_JBEHZD010000100.1:0-18281 GCF_040240285.1 Streptomyces sp. HSW2009
CCCCCCGCCCCCCCCCCCCCCCCCCCCCCCCCCCCCCCCCCCCCCCCCGGTCCGCGGTGGCGGTGGCGCATTCCGGACCGGTGCGGTGCGGAATTCCCGCCCGGTACGGCGTCGGGGTTTTCCTCAGTGCGGCATCAGTGCGGCATCAGGGTGACGTATCTGATGCCCGGCAGATAGGGCGGGAGGAAGACGCGGGCGACGGCCGAGAGTTCGTCGGGGGAAATGCTCGGGAGGTGGAAGCGGAACAGTTCGCCTTCGCGGTAGGCGATCAACCGCGGGCTACGTTCCCAGAGGGCGGAAACCTCGGGATGGGCGAGCAGGAACCGCAGGAGTTCGCGCAGTTCGAGGTTGTCCGGATGGTTGGCGAGGGAGAAGCGCAATTGGCCGAGGAACCGTTCGGCGTTGTCCTGCCAGTCGACCAGCTTCGCCCGGCCGTCGGCGGAGAAGACCCAGCGCAGCAGGTTGGTGTGGGGCTGGCAGATCTCGGGGAACCACTCGGCCATCTTGGGGTTGAACGAGACCAGGTTCCATGCGCTGTCGACCACGTAGACGGGGTGGGGGCCCGGTGTGCTCGCCATTTCCACGACGGCGTCCAGCGCGCCCCGGTCGCGTACGTCGGTGGTGTCGATGCTGGCGGCCAGGGTGAACGGGCGGCTGAGGGTCTGTGCGAAGAGGGCCATTCTGTCGTCGGGGCCCAGGGCGAGCGCGGTGGCGAGGCGTTTGAGTACGGGGCCGGGGAGGGGCACCGTCTGGCCGCCCTCCAGGTTTCGGTACCAGCGTTCGCTGACTTCCATCCGCTCCGCCACTTGTTTCTGCGGGAGCGGCTTCTTGAGTCCCATTTTCTCGCCGGCTTCCGCGCGCCAGGTGCGCAGCAGGCCGGGGAGTGAAACGCCGTCCAGTAAATTATCGGGAACGGTCATGTGAATTCCCCCTAGGGACAAGACTGAAGAGGTTGCGCATGCGGCGGGACAACTGCGCGGCATGGTGTCCGGTCCTCGGTGCTGGTCCGGCACCGCGGCTGGCTTCGGACTAACATCGGGCCCGGGTAGGCCCGTTGGGCGGCGGCGATCCGTGTGTGGTCGCGCGGACGGTGCCGAGCGCGAACTCCTGGTTGCTACGCACGCCCCTCCTCTGTCCTGAAATGCCTGCCCGCGGACGGGGTGGACACGCAACTACTGTGCACCCCGGGGCCCCTGTGGCGCCGCAACGTTTGACTCACCCAGTCAAATGACACAAAGTCAGCCCCGTTGAAAGACTGTGGTTACCGCCACTTGACCGGATCGGGTTCTTGTGGGGCCCGGCCGCCGGCTGCTGATGGTCCCCTCCAGGGCGTGGCCTCCTCCAGGCGGTCGCCGCCGCCCGGCCGGCAGCTCCCGCCGGCCCTCGACCGCTGCCCGACCGGCCGCCGGCCATCGACCGCCGCCCGACCGCCCGGCGGCCCGTTCCCGACCGGCGGCCCCGCCCGCTGGCCCGCCCCGCCGCCGGCCGCCGCCCATCAGCGCAGGATGCTCTCCAGGAAGTCACTGCCGAGCCGGGCGACGGGCCGGACCACGAGCTGGTGTTCCGCGTACCTGGCGCGGCGGCGCGTGGTCACCAGGCCGGCCTTCCTGAGCACCGCGAGGTGGCGGGAGACCTCGGGCGCGGTGAGCCCGGTGGCCGTCGCGAGTTCGCCCGTGGTGTGCGGGGCCCGGGCGAGGAAGCGCGCGAGCCGTATCCGGGCCGGGTGCACGATGGCCTCAAGCCGCTCCTGCACCTCTTGTACGGAGGTGGCCTGCGGCAGGTCGGCGGCGGCGACCGGATAGGTGACGACGGGCCGCCAACCCTCCGCGTGCAGCACCAGCAGGTGCGGCCAGCCGAGCCTGGACGGTACGAACGTGATGCCGGGGCCGGTGGCCGGGTCGAGCGCGGAGGTGGCGCCGACGGCCATCTTGTCGACGACGAGGCGGCGGCCGTCGCCGGTCAGGCTGAGGGCGGGGGAGACCTCGGCGATGGCCGCCGGGAGGCCCTTGCGGTGCAGGAGTTCGGTCTTGTGGCGGGCGTCGGCGGCGAGTTCGCCGTGCACGCGCTGCCAGACGTCGGCGAAGAACGCCTCGTCGCAGTCCTCCAGGAGCCGCCTGACCCAGGCGCGCAGCGCGGGTGGGTCGGTCAGCAGCCGGCGGGTGAAGTCCTGTTGGCCCGGGCCGCGCGCGGCGGCGAGCTCCAGTACCCGCGCCCGTTCGGCGGCGTCCGTCAGCGGGGAGGGGGCGCGCCGGTCGTGCGGCGCGGCGCAGGTGAACTCCAGGGCGGACGCCACGAAGCGCTCGTCGTCCAACTGGTCGAGTACGTCCAGGTCTTCGGCGAGCGTGGCGCCCGGCAGCCCCCGCCGGGCGGGCACGCCGGCGAAGGGCACGAAGACGTCCGAGAAGGTGGACCCCCACATGAGGCGGGCCTCGTGCAGCCGCCCGGCGAGCTCCCCGGGCAGTGCCGCGAGGGTGCTGGCCACCCAGGTCTTGAGGCCCGGGTGGTGGTCGGGTTCCGCGAGGGCGTGCAGCGCGGCGCACAGTTCGGCGAGCGGTGTGGGGCGGAACAGGATGTGCTCCGGCGGCAGACCCGTGATGTCGATCTCCACGCTCATGCCCCCATCCTCCCAGGGCACCCGCGCCCACGGAGCCCGGGCAAGGCGCGGGCTCCCACTCGGCACGGCGCGAGCCCTCGCCGGACAAGGGCGCCGCGCCCCACCCGACTTCGCCCCGCGCGCGGGGCCCGTCACCCGTGTCAGCCCCCCCGCCCTGGCTTCGGCACCCCCTCGTCCTCGTACCGCTCCCGCGCCCGCTCCGAGCCGTACGGGCCTGCCGGCCGCGCACGGGAGGCAAGGGCGCCGAGCCCCACCCGGGCTGGGGCCGAGCCCCACCCGGGCAGAGGCAGCCCCACTCGGGCAGGGCCGCCCCCGGACAGCCCCCGGGCAGGGCCGCCCCAGACAACTCCCGGGCAGGGCCGCCCCACCCAGGCAGAGTCACCCTCCGTCAGCCCCGGGCAGGGGCACCGCCCCAGGCAGGGTCACCCCCAGGCAGCCCCGGCCAGGGGCCACCTCGGCCAGGGGCCACCCCGGCCAGGGAGCGCCCCGAGCGGCGAGCCCGCGCCTGGGACTACCGCTCGCCCCACGCCAGTGGATTCCCCAAGACGACCCCGTGGCTCGCGAAGTCGAGCGTCACCCGGTCGCCGTCGGCCATCTCGTGGCCGGCGTGGAAGCTGCTGCGGTCGGCGCCGATGTAGACGTAGTGGACCCGGCCGGGGCGGTGCAGGGCCGTGTACGCGAGGAGCGTGGCCATGATCGTCTCCAGGTCGTAGAAGAGGGCGTCGGTGCCGGTGGTGAAGGGGCCCGACCAGGCCACGGAGCCCTCGCGTTCGATCGTCGTGCGGCCGGTGACGCGGGCCGGCGGCGGGCCGACGTGCAGCACGGGCGAGATGCCGGCGTCGCAGAGCTTGGCGTACGACAGGTGTCCGTGGTGCCGTTTGAAGCGGCCGATGTCGGTGACGTCGTTGCCGAAGGCGTGCCCCACGTAGCGGGGGCGGCCGGTCTTCTCCTCGCCCACGTAGACGAGGACGACCTCGGCCTCCTCGCAGACGGCGACCGCGTCGCCCGGCACCGAAAGCGGCTCGCCCGGCAGCTTGAGCGCGTCGCCGAGGCCCTTCACGAACCAGTTGGGCTGGTCCGGCGTGGACGCGTCCGCCTTGACGTTGTGGGTCATCATGAAGCCGCTCACCAGCGCGTCGCCGACGTGGTCCGGCATGAGCGGGGGCAGCATGCGGACCCGGTCCCGGTCCGCGGCCGGCACGGTCAGCTCCGCGCGCCCGGCGGTCAGTGCGTCGGCCTCGCCGCCCGACGCGGCGATGAGGGAGGCGAGTCGATCACCGCCGAGGCGGTGAATCCGCAGCTCCGCGCCGTCGCGCGGTACGCCGAGGCCGAAGTAGCGCTCGTTGTCGTAGCTGCATTCAAACAGCACCGTCATGAATGATCGCCTCCTGGACGAATCTCATAAGCTGCTTGCGCTGGACCGCACCGTACGCTAAGTGGGTCGGCACTTTCTTGCCGCTGGCACGTACACGGTGGGCCGGTAAGTCTGTGAGCAGGAAGGCTCGTTGACCGGCAAATTTTTTCCTATTGACACTCCGCGAAGGTCATTTGTATCGTCCTGGCGGTAGGAATTTGGCTGCGGCACATGCCCGGCTCTCATGGGCACGGAAATCACGTCAATGGTGCGTGATGGCTGCAACTGCACTGCGCCGTAACGTTTCCTCTCAGCCTGAATCGACCGAATAACAGCGTCGACGTCAGGGAAGTGGTTCAGCGTCCGATCTCGATCTCGCGTCCGGCTGGGATTCGTACGTCCGTGACCCATGGCTGATTCCCCCCGGCTGGCCGCTGGTGGAGGCATGGGTGAAGAGCCAGAGCCCAGCCGGGCAATGCATACCAGGGGAAGAATGACGATGCGATTGCCCAGGTCGTTCTGGCTGTTGTGTTTCGGCCAGACCGCCAACCGCTTCGGTGTGCTGGTTCCCGCCTTCCTCGTCATCTACCTGGAACAGGGTGATATCGCCACGGAGGGCGTCACCCCGATCATCCTCGGTCTGTTCGGGGCCGGCGTGGTCGCCGCGGGGCTGGTCGGCGGCGTGGTGGCCGACAGGTTCGGGGCCCGGCGGGTGATCCTGACGGCGCAACTGGGCGTGGTGGTCACCGCCGCCCTGCTGGCCTTCGTGGAGAACATCTACGTGATCGGCGTGTGTTCGCCGCTGGCGGGGCTGCTCACCGCGGTGGACCGGCCGGCGGCTGCGGGCCTGGTGACCTCGCTGGTCGCCAAGGAGCACTTCGCGAAGGCGTACAGCACGCTGCACGTGGGCTTCAACGTCGGTGCGTCGCTGGGGCCCGTGCTCTCCGGGTTCGCGCTCGCGCTGTGGCCGCCCGCGCTGTTCCTGCTCTGGGTCGGCGCCGGCGTGCTCTACTTCTGCCTGGTCTGGGCGCTGCCCAAGGACCACCTGGTGCACCAGCGCACCGACGAGCCGTGGTCGGCGCGGCGTGCCGCGGCGGACATGGCGGAGCCGTTCCGCAGTCCGGTGCTGCTGGCCTTCCTCGGCCTGTCCTTCGTGCTCTCCTGCGTGTACCTCCAGTTCGAGGCGGCGCTGCCGCTGCACATGGACCACGAGGGCCTCACGCCGTCCACGATCGGCCTGGTCTTCGCGGTCAACGCGGTCCTCATGGTCGCCGCACTGCCCTTCGTGCCGAAGGTCACCGAGCGGATGCAGGAGAACACCCCGCTGGTCATCGGCGCCGTACTGGTGGCGGTCGGCTTCGGCCTCAACGCGTTTGCGACGAACGTGCCCTGGTTCGTCGGGGCGCTGGTGATCTGGACGCTCGGTGAGGTCATTTACGTACCGATGGCGTCCACCTTCCTCGGGCGCCGCTCGCCGGACGGGCAGGCCAGCACCTATCAGGGCTCCTTCTTCTTCTCCTGGAACCTCGGGCTGATTCTCGGCGGACCGCTGGGCATCGTCATCGCCCGGCAATTCGGATTCGCCACGCTCTGGGTCATCCTGGCGGCCGTCGGCTGTGCGGTGGCCGTCGGATTCAAGGCGATGGAGAAGGTTTCCAACTATGGGGAACTGGTGGACGACGAGGAATCCGCACCGGCTGCCCCAGCACCGGCGGCCGGGGCGGAAGCCTGACGGTCGAATTCCGCAACGAGAGTCGAACGAGGGCTGAACGAGAGCCACACCGGAGCCGTACGAGAAAAAAGGCGAGAACCGCGCGCGAAGCAGGCGGGAAGCGAACAAGAAACGCGTACGACCCATTTCCACCACGTACGGCAACGACGCACCACGGGTAAGGCATCGCGCCACTATGTGACAAGGAAATTCCATGGAACGTATAGCGATCATCGGCAGTCGGACCGACATGGCCAGGCACGCCAAGGAACTCGGCCTAGAGGTCGTGCTCGTGCATTCACCGGGCAGCCGCCCGGACCGCGTCCAGCGTTATGTGGACCTGATGATCGAGTGCCCCGTCCCGGTCACCGAACCGGACGCCGTGCTCGACGTCCTGGCGCCCCTGCACCACGACCGCCCCTTCCGACGCGTCCTCGCCCCCGGTGAGGACGCGGTGCTCGCCGCCGCCGTGGTCAGCGAGAAGCTCGGCATCCCCGGCAACAGCGTGGAGACCGTACGCGCCATCAAGAACAAGGTGCTGACCCGGCAGGCCATGGACCGGGCCGGCATCAGCCCGGTGCTGCACCGGGTCATCGCCAGCGAAGCAGCGCTCCACGACTTCATCGCCGAGGTGGGCGGGAAGGTCATCCTCAAGCCGATCGACAGCACCGGCAGCCTCTCCACGCTCCCCATCGACGACGCCGCACAGGCCACAGCCGCCTGGGAGCTGTTCGTCGCCGACGGCCACAGCGAAGGGCTGGTCGAGGAGTTCCTCGAAGGCCCCGAGGTCACCCTGGAGTCCTTCTCCACCGCCGGGACGCACCATCCGATCGGCGTGGACGAGTACCTGAAGGCGCCGGGCCAGGCCATCGAGATCGGCGACCTGTTCCCCGGCCGGGTCGACCCCGCGGTCCGGGACGAGATGGTGCGCCTGACCCGGGCCCTGCTGGACGCGGTCGGGCTGCTCGAAGGACCCTCGCACACCGAGTTCATCCTCACCGACCGGGGCCCGCGCATCCTGGAGACGCACTGCCGCATCGGTGGCGGCGGCATCCACGAACTGATCAGGCGCGCCTACGACATCGACCTCTCCCGCCTCCAGGTCGCGGTGCCGCTCGGCCTGGAGACGTTCACGCCGCCCCCGCCGGACGCCGGCCGCGGCGCCGTGATGATCCACTTCATGCCCGAGCCCGGCCTGGTCACCGGCATCACCGGGCTCGACACCCTCGGCGTCCCCGTCAACCACATGCCCATCGAGACGGCGTGGACCGGGCTGATCGGGCTCGACCCGATCCGGGACGCCGAGGTGGGCGTCAACCTGTGCCTCCAGGTCGGCGAGGTCGCGATCCCGGTGCGCAACAACTGGGAGTTGCTGATGGGGTTCGTGGTTGCCAACGGGGCGGACGCGGACGAGGCGGTGGCGCGCGCCGAAGCGGTACTGGCCGCCATCACCATCGAGACCGTCCCGGTGGACGACACCCCCGGCGAGTGAACGTGCGCACCCGCAGCCTGACAACGCTGATCAGAGGGAGGCGCGCGTGAACACCGACATCCTGCCCGAATCCGGAACGGCCGCACAGCGCAGCACCAGCTACGCCCGACAGCAGTCCGTCAACTCCTCAGTCGTCACCGGCACCTTCCTGGACCGGGCGCGGGCCGCCCTGGCCCGACAGCGCGCGATCTGCGCCCGCCCGCAGGAGCACGTCGACCGCGTCTTTCGGGACATACTCGGCCAGGCCGACGGCACCTACTTCGGCAAGAAGCACGGGCTCAGCGCGGTCCGTACGCTGGCGGACTGGAAGAAGGCCGTGCCGGTGCGCTGCTACCCGGCGTTCGAGCCGTACATCCAGAAGCTGCTGGACGGCGACACCAACGTGCTGACGCGCAGCGACCCCTACGCCTTCCTGAAGACCTCGGGATCGAGCGGCAAGCCCAAGCTGATCCCCACCACCCGGCACTGGCGCAACCTCTACCGCGGCCGGGCGCTGTACGCGCAGTGGGGGCTGTACTTCGAGAGCATCGGCTACGACCGCTCGCACGGGGCGGCGGTGCTCGACCTGTCCTGGGAGCGCTCCGCCTCGCTGAAGCCGGTGAGCGACTTCGCCAGCTACGCCATCTCGCAGCGGCCGGCCTCGGTCAGCAGCGTCGACTGGTCGCCGCCGTGGTACGAGGAGGACTGGTTCCAGGGCGTCGACGACGAGGACTACAAGACGGGCCTGTACCGCAAGTTGCGGCTGCTGGCCTCGTCCGACGTACGGATCATCGTCGCGCTCAACCCGTCGAAGATCGTCGGCCTGGCCGAGCAACTTGCCGAGCGCTCCGGGGACCTCATCGCCGACCTGCGCCGCGGCACGCTGGCCGGGGCCCCGTGCGGGGGCGCCGATCCGCTGCTCGCGGACCGGCTGGCGGCCGTGCAGCGGGCCGGTGGCGGCGCTCTGCGCCTGGCCGACCTGTGGCCGAACCTGTCCCTGGTGGTGTCGTGGAACTCCGCGTCGGCCGCGCTGTACCGCCCGTGGCTCGAAGAGGTGACGCCCGGCGTGCCGAAGCTGCCGTTCAGCGCCACCGGCACGGAGGGCATCGTGACCATCCCGGTGGACGCCCACCACGCGGCCGGGCCGCTCGCCGTCGACCTCGGCCTGTACGAGTTCGTGCCGGTCGAGGGCCGGGACGAGGACGCGGACCTGGAGCCCGACGTGGAGACGGTGGGCTACCGCGACCTGGAGGCCGGCCGGACGTACAACGTGGTGATGAGCCAGGCCAACGGCCTGTACCGGTACGACCTCGGCGACCGTTACACGGTGGTCGACCGGGTCGGCGAGGTGCCCAGGATGGAGTTCGCCGGGCGCGGCGGCTTCGGCAGCTCGTTCACCGGCGAGAAGCTCACCGAGGAGGACGTGCACACCGCGGTGCGGCTGGCGCTGGGTGACGACTGGCCCTTCCGCCCGCTGTTCACCTGCATCCCGGTGTGGCACACCCCGCCCGGCTACACGCTGGCCATCGAGTGGCCCGACGGGCTCGCGCTCGCCCCCGAGCGGTTCGCCGCGCAGGTCGAGGGCCAGCTCCAGGCGCTGAACATCGAGTACGCGGAGAAGCGGCGCACCGAGCGGCTGACCCCGCTGCGGGTGCTCGCCGTACCGCCGGGCACCTTCGCCGCGGTGGACCAGCGCCGGCAGGCCGACGGGGCGTCCCCGGCCCAGCTCAAGCACTACTGGGTGCAGCGCAACGGGGACGTGCTCCGCTACTTCGAAGAGGCGCTGCGCCAGTAGGGCGCGCCGGCCACCGACCGGCGCCGGCCCGGAGCGCTGCCGCGCCGGCCGGGTTGCCCGCGGCCCGCCCCGCGCCCGCAGACCCGCCACCACCCACCGTCGGCCACGGGCCCGCCCCCGACCACCGGGACCCGCCCCGGCCACGCGCTGCCACCCACCCCGACCACTGCCGCCCGCGGCCACCGCCCATAGCCACCCACCCCGCCACACCGTCACCGAGACGCCTCAGCGCACCCGGAGACAACCCGACACACCCAGCACACACCGAGCACACACCCCGACTCGTCCCGACCCGACCCGGTCCGCACCGGCCGGGGCGGCGCCCCCCCCGGGGGGGCGGCCCGGGGCCCGGGCCCCCCCCCCCCCCCCCCCCCCCGCGCCCCCCCCCCCCCCCCGGCCCCCCCCGGCGGGGGCGGCGCCCGCCCGTGGGGAGCGGCCGGGCGCCGGGACGCAGCCGCCCCGCGCACCTTTCGGCACCACACCGGACACCGTACCTGGGGGGTCGAACACCGATGTACGCGAAGGACATCCACCTGATATCGGAGCTCACGGCCGCTGACGGCACCACGCTCGCCCTGCACCGCTGGGCCCCGGACGACGGATCGCCCGTGCACGGCGTGCTGTTCTACGTGCACGGCATCCAGAGCCACGCCAACTGGCTCTTCGAGACCGGCCCCGAACTCGCCGCGCGCGGCGTCGTCAGCTACGCGCTCGACCGTCGCGGCTCGGGCGTGAGCGGCGGCGTCCGCGGCGACCTGCCGTCGGCCGATGTGGTCCTGGCCGACTACCGGCAGGGCCTGGCCACCGCGCGCGGCGCGCACCCGCGGCTGCCGCTCACCCTGCTCGGCCAGAGCTTCGGCGGGAGCGTGGTCGGCGCGCTGGCCGCGGGGGGCGGCCTGGACGTCGCCACCCTCGTCTACTGCACCCCCGCCCTCGGCCAGCAGCGCGCCAGGCTCGGCCCGGTCGAACTCGCCGCCGTGCGCAGGCTCTCGGGTCGGGAGCGCGCGCCCATCGCCCTGGAGGACGAGGACTACACCGGCGAGCCGCGCTACCTGGAGTTCATGGCCAACGACCGGCTGATGCTGCGCCAGATCACCGACCGGACCCGGGCCACCATGGTCGCCCTTGAGGACGCGTACGCCGAGGCACAGGCGCCGCTCGCGCGGGGCCCCGCCGTCCACTTCGTCCGCGTCTAACACGACCCGATCATCGACCTGGACGTGTCGGAGACGACGCTGCGCGCCCTGCACGGCGACTTCACCACCACCGCCTTCGCCGCCCGCCACCACTACGTCGAGTTCTCGCCGGCCCGCCGCGACTACTGGGACTGGCTGGCCGGGGTCGTCGTGCCGGCGGTGCCGGCGTGATCACCGAGGTGCGGGGGGCGCCCGTCGCACTGCCGATGGGCCGGCCGTTCGTGCACGCAGGGACGGCCCGCGCCACCACCGCATCGGTACTGGTCGCCGTCCGCGCGGCCGGCCCCGAGGGGCTGGGCGCGGGCGCGCCGCGGGAGTACGTCACCGGCGAATCGGTGGCCGGGGCGGTGCGGGCGCTGCGCGCGATCGACCCCGACCGGCTGAATGCCCTCATCGACGTGGCCGACCTGGACGCGGCGCTGCGCGCGCTGGCATCGCTCGACCTGCCCGCGCTGGTCGGCGGCGGCGGCGACGGCGGCGGTGACGGCGATGGCGGTGACGGCGAGCCGATGCCGGCCGCCGCTGCGGCGCTCGAACTCGCCCTGTTCGACCTGGTGTGCCGGGTGCACGGGGTGCCGGGGGCGCAGGCGCTGCGCCGGGTGCCGGAGGTGGCGGACCTGTTGGCCGAGCGGCCGGGGCCGGTGGCCGTCTCGTACGTCCTGGACATGGCCAAGGACCCGGCGGCCACGGTGGCCGGTCTTGACCCCGCGGCGCTGCGGTCGATCCGGCACGTCAAGCTCAAGGCCACCCGGAACGTCGACGACTGCGTCGCGCGGACCCGCTTCGTACGGGAGACCTTCGATCCGACGGCGACCGTGTCGATCGACGTCAACGGCGACTGGGACCGGGCGACCGCCGTGCGCGCGGCCCGGGCGCTCGCGCCGCTGGGCGTCGCCTGGTTGGAGGAGCCGGTGGGCCAGCGCGACTGGCCGGCGATGCGGGAGGTCCGGGAGGCCGGCGGCATCCCGGTCATGCTGGACGAGTCCTGCTGCGGCCCGGCCGACCTGGCGCAGGCCGCCGCACTCGGCGCCGCCGACCTGGTCAACGCGCGGGTCAGCAAGTGCGGCGGCCTCTTCCCGACGCTGCGGCTGCTCCGGCAGGCCCGCGCGCTCGGCCTCGGTGCCCAACTGGGCGTGCACGTCGGTGAGGTCGGGCCGTTGTGGGCCGCGGCCCGGCTGCTGGCCTGCTCGCTCGGCCGGCTGGCCACCGTGGAGGCGGGCAAACAGGATGAGTGGTTCCCCACCCCGCTGACCGAACCGCCCTACCACGTGGACCGCCGCCACTACCTCGCCCACCCGCTGCCGGGCCCCGGCCTCGGCGTCCGCCCCGGCCCGACGCTGCGGCAGGCCGTCGCGGAGGCGGCGCCGCGGGACGCGCCGTACGGATCGGCGTACGGATCGCCGTACGCCGGGACGCAGGAGACGGCGGCCGGCAGGGCGTACGGCGACGCGGCAGCCGGTGAGGACACGGCAGCCGGCGGCGACGCAGCCGCGACCACGGCGGCAGCCGGCAGCGCAGCCGTGCCAGCACCGGCCCGTGACACAGCCCGCACCAGCCAGCACACCACCGCGACCACGCACGTCAACAGCACGGGAGACCTGTCATGACGAAGCGCACCGCCCTGCTCATCGGCGCCGCCGGGGGCATCCTCCAGGAAGTCGCCCGGGGGCTCGCGGCCGAGGGCCACACCCTCGTCCTGTTCGACAAGGACGAGGAGGCGGTGACCCGGCTTGCGGCCGAACTCGCCGCGCAGACCAAGACGGAGGCCGTCGTCGGCGACATCACCGACATTCCGGCGGCCGAGCGGCAGCTCACCGAGATCGTTGCGCAGCACGCGCCGTCCATCCTGGTCAACGGCGTCGGCGGGGACACCCGGGTGATCGGCTACGCCGACCTGGAGCACAGCCACTTCGACGAGACGTACCTGGAGAACGTGGTCAGCACCTGGATCGCGATCAAGGTGTGCGCGCCGCGGATGGCCGCCGACGGCTACGGCCGCATCGTCAACTTCGCCTCCGCCGGCGGCCGGACGTTCAGCCGCTTCAACAACGCCGCGTACGTGGGCGCCAAGGCGGCCGTCATCGGCATGACCAAGCAGGTGGCGTTCGAACTCGCCGGCACCGGCGTGGTCGCGAACGTGGTCGCGCACGGGCCGATCGCCACCGCCCGGGTGGCCGGCGCCTTCGAGCGCCGCGACGAGGCGGCGCAGAAGGCGGTGCTCGGCCGGCTGCCGATGGGCCGCTACGGCACGGTCCCCGAGGCCGCGGGCAGCGTGCTCCACCTGTGCTCGGAGAGCGCGGGCTACTCCACCGGCTCCGTCATCGACATCAACGGCGGCATCTACATGTGACCCGGGGCCGGGCCCCGCGCGGGCGCCCCCGCGCGGGAACGCTAGGGCCGCGCCCCGGCAACGACACAGCAGGAAAGCGGCACAGCAAGAAAGCAGAACAGCAGGTCAGCAGGACAGCAGGACCAGTTTCGGGATTGCGGGCCGCCCGTCGGTCCACCACCAGCGAGGAGACCTCCGTGTCGGTGTTCGTCGTCGAATTCGAGTACAACGTGGACCGCGCCGAGCGCCAGCGGGTCCACGCGGACCACGCGGCCTACCTGAAGGACCTGACCGAACGGGGCGCGCTGCTGGCGGCCGGCCCGCTGCCCGCGGACAACACCGGACTGCTGGTGTACGAAGCGGCGGACCGCGCCGCCCTGGACGCGATCCTGACGGAGGAGCCGTACGCCAAGGCCGGCTTCATCGCCGCGACGCGGGTGCGCGAGTGGAGCCCCGGCAAGGGCAGTTGGATCGTCGGCAGGTCCTGAACCGCGGCCCGGGACCGGCCGCGAGGCCCGTGACGCTCCCGCGGCAGGACCCACCCCGGCCGCGCGCCCCGCGACAGCAAGCCCCGCCGCGAGGCCCGTAACGGAGCAGCCCGGGCCCCACCGGAGCAGCAGCCGGCCGCAGCCAACCGCAGACCAGATCAGCCCAGCCCAGCCCAGCCCAGCCCACGTAAGCCAGCCCAGCCCAGCCCACGTAAGAGCAGCCCAGCGCACGCCCCAGCACCCGAGCAGAGAGCGAAAGAGAGAGTCATGAGCGCACCCTTGGTGGACCCGACGACCCTCGGGGAACGCGGGATCACCGGCCCCGACGGGAAGACGTCGTTCTCCCCCGAACACCTGCACGCCTCCGTCGTCGACCCGCAGATGGACTCGATGCGGCTGCTCAGCGAGACGACGATGACGTTCCCGGACGCCATCTCGTTCTCCAACGGCGCGCCCTTCGACGGCACCCACGACGTCACCCAGCTCGCCGGCCACCTGGAGCGCTATCTGACGCACCTGCGCGAGTCCGGGGTGCCGGAGCAGCGGATCTCCCGGCTGCTGTACCAGTACGGGCCGGTCAACGGCTTCATCCAGAACGAGGTCGCGCGCAACCTCAAGCAGGACGAGGGCATCGACGTCGACCCCGCCTCCATCATGATCACCCAGGGCGCCCAGGAGGCCATGGTGATCGCGCTGCGGGCGCTGTTCTCCTCGCCCGACCAGGTGCTGCTGACCGTCTCGCCCGCGTACGTGGGCATCGTGGGCGCCGCCAAGACCCTCGGCATCCCGCTGCGCGGCGTCCTGGAGGGCCCGGACGGTCTTGAGCCGGACGCGGTCGCCGAAGCGGTGCGCGCGGTACGGGCCGAGGGCAAGCAGCCGGTGGCGCTCTACCTGGTCCCCGACTTCTCCAACCCGTCGGGCACCTCGCTGCCGCTGGCCGCCCGCCGGGAGCTGCTGGCGCTGGCCGCCCGCGAGGAGCTGATCCTGCTGGAGGACAACCCGTACCGGCTGTTCGGGCGGCTGGGCACGGAGCTCCCCACGCTCAAGGCGCTCGACGAGACGCGCAACGTCATCTACCTGGGCTCGTACGCGAAGACCGCGTTCCCCGGCGCGCGCGTCGGCTACCTGATCGCGGACCAGCCGGTGGCCGGCCCCGACGGTGGCGCGCGCCCGCTGGCCGCCGAGCTGTCGAAGACCAAGAGCTTCCTGACCGTGGGCACGTCCTCGCTGGCCCAGGCCGTGATCGGCGGCATCCTGGTGGCGGCCGACTACGACCTGCGCAGCGCCAGCCGGGCCACGGCCGAGGTGTACCAGGAGCGGCTTGAGGCCGCCCTCGCGGCGCTCGCCGAGCACTTCCCGCCCGCGGACCACGCGGAGCACGGGGTGAGCTGGAACGTGCCGGGCGGCGGGTTCTTCCTGATGCTCAGCGTCGGCTTCGAAGCGGACCTGGCGGAGATGGAGCGCTCGGCCCGCGACTACGGCGTCAGTTGGGCGCCGATGACCATGTTCTACGTGGACGGCGGGGGCGACCGGGTGATCCGCCTCGGGTTCAGCAGCCTGCCGGTCCCGGACATCCGCGAGGGCGTCGCCCGCCTCGCCCGCTTCATCAAGGACACCCCGCGCACCGACCGCTGACCGGGCCCTGCCCCCGATCACCCACCGAGTACCGAGGACTCACCATGGACTCCCAGAGCGTTTTCGTACTGACCGACGACGAGCGTGCCCAACTCTCCGAGGTGGCCGACGAGTTGGCCGCGGCCCAGCCGGCCGAGATCGACCATCCGGAGTGGATGGGCCGGGGCCGCGACCTGTCCGCGGCGATCCCCGTCCGGCTGGCCGCCAGGCTCCGCCAGTTCCGGCACGACGCTGGCCCCGACGGCAGCATCCTGATCCGCAACCTGCCGGTCCGCGAGGCGGAGTTGCCGGACACGCCGCAGGTGCTGGGCTCGGTGGAGCGGACGCCGGCGCACTCCTCGTCGGTGATCGCCCTGACCACCCTGCAACTCGGCGAGATCATCGCCTACCGCAACGAGAAGTCCGGCGCGCTGGTGCAGAACGTGGTGCCGGTGCCGGGCCAGGAGGCCGAGCAGAACAACGCCGGCTCGCAGCGGCTCGGCATGCACGCGGAGAACACCTTCCACGACAACCGCCCCGACTACGTGGCGCTGTTCTGCATGCGCGCCGACCACGACCGGGTCGCCGAACTCCAGGTCACCTGCGTCCGACAGGCCGTGGCCCTGCTGACCGACGCGGACCGCGCGATCCTCACCCAGCCCCGCTACGTCACCCCGCCGCCCTCCTCGTTCCCCACCCAGACCGCGTCCGAGCCGCACGCCCTGCTGATCGGCGCCGACGACGACCCGAACGTACGCGTCGACTTCATCAGCACCGAGGCGCTGGACGCGGAGGCCGGGCGGGCGAAGGACGCCCTGGAGGACGCCTTCGACAAGGTCGTCCAGGGCATCAAGCTGGAGCCCGGCGACCTGGCGATCGTCAACAACCACCTGGTCCTGCACGGCCGCAGCCACTTCACCCCGCGCTACGACGGCAAGGACCGCTGGCTGCACCGCACGTTCGTCCAACTCGACCACCGCCGCTCCCGCGCGGTCCGCCAGTCGAACGGGAACGTGCTGGACTAGGGGCTGTCGGGGACTGGGGCTGGAGCTGCTGCGGGGGTTGGGGGCTGGGGCTGGGAGTTGGGGGCTGGGCGGTTCGTTTCGCCGTACGGCCGCGGCCCCGGCCCGCGTGCTGCGTCCCGGCCCACCCGTCGTACGGGCCCCGGCCCGCCCCTCGTACGATCCCGCCCCGCACGGCCCGCCTCTCGCACGGCCTGCCTCTCGTACGGCCCGCCTCTCGCACGGCCCGCCTCTCGTACGGCCCCGTTCCCGGATGTGCTCCGGGAACGGGGCCGTGCCGCTTCCGGCCGCGGCCCCGGCCCCCCCCCCCCCCCGGGGGCCCCCCGGCCGCGGGTACCCCACCGGCGCCGTCACCGGGCGTCCGGCACCTGACGCCGGGCGATCCGGTCCTCCGCGCGATCCGGCCCCGCCCCGCAACACCCGCACGGCCGATCCGCAGCACCCGCGTTGCGTCGGGCCCTGCGTCCTGCTCGTACGTCCCGTCTCCTCGTGCCCGTACGCCCTGCCCGTGCGTCCCCTGTTTCGCCGCTTCTCCGCACCTGTACGCGCGCGCCCGCGCGACGGTGCGGCCCCGCAGTCCCGCCCGGGGCCACCGCGCCCGGCCCGTACGGGACCCGCAGCCGCCGTCCGCGCTGTGTCGCACGCCTCGTCGGAGGGTGCTCCAAAACCCTTGGGGCGAGATCGTCGCGGATGACATCCTGCGCTTCATGCTGGGGATAACGGACCTACCGACGTATCTCGCGGGCCTGGCGCTGATCATCTTGCTGCCGGGGCCGAACTCCCTCTATGTCGTCTCCGTCGCCGCCCGTCGCGGCCCGCGCGTCGCCTACCAGGCGGCGGGTGGCGTGGTGTGCGGTGACACGGTGCTCATGGTCCTGTCGGCGGGCGGGGTGGCCTCGCTGCTCAAGGCGAGCCCGGTGGTGTTCTCCGTCGTGAAGTTCGCGGGCGCGGGCTATCTGACCTGGCTGGCGATCGGGATGCTGCGCGGCGCCTGGGCGCTGTGGCGGCGCCATGGCGAGCAGGCCGCACCGGGCGAGGCGACCGGCTCAGCCACCGCAGCCGCCACCGGGTCAGGCGCCCCCGCCGCGGAGGCCGCCGCGGCGGGCCGGCCGAGCGGCGAGCGGCCCTTCCGGCGGGCCCTGATCGTGAGCCTGCTCAACCCGAAGGCGATCCTCTTCTTCATCTCCTTCTTCGTGCAGTTCGTCGACCCCGACTACGCCCACCCGGCGCTCTCGTTCGTCGCGCTGGGCGCCTGGGCGCAGCTCTTCAGCATCACGTACCTGTCGATCCTGATCTTCAGCGGTACGTATCTCGCGGCGACCTTCCGCCGCCGCAAGCGCCTCACCGCGAGCCTGTCAGCCGGCGCCGGCGCCGCGTTCCTCGGCTTCGCCGTGAAGCTGTCGATGGCGAGCGCGGGGTAGCGGACACAGAGGTGGCGGGCGCCTGGTCGGGGGCGGTTCCGGGCCGTGGCCCGGCGGCGTCCGGCCGCCGGCCCGGCGCGCGCCGGAGCCGGTCGCGCCGCCCCGCCCCCGTCAGTGCGGGACGCCCCCGTCAGTGCGGGACGCCCCCGTCAGTGCGGGATCGTGTCGATCAGTGCGGGATCGTGTCGATCAGTGCGGGATCGTGTCGATCAGTGCGGGATCGTGTCGATCAGTTCGCGGGCGCCCTGCCGGAGCAGGGCGACGGCGACCGAGGTGCCCAGCGTCGCCGGGTCCAGCGGGCCGGCCCACTCATGGGCGTCGAGCACGGTCTTGCCGTCCGGGGTGAAGACCCGGGCGCGCAGCGACAGCCGGCCGTCCCGCTCGGCCCTGGCGTAGCCGGCGATCGGCGAGTTGCAGTGGCCCTGGAGCACGTGCAGCAACATCCGCTCGGCGGTGGTCTCGCGCCAGGTGTCGCGGTCGCCGAGGTCGGTGACGGCCTCGATGGTCGCGGTGTCGTCCTCGCGGCACTGGAGGGCGAGGACGCCAGCACCGATCGGCGGGCACATCGTCTCCACCGACAAGGCTTCGGTGATCAGGTCGGGCCGGCCGATGCGCTCAAGCCCGGAGACCGCGAGGAGCAGCGCGTCCACCACGCCGTCGGCCAGCTTCTCCAGCCGCCGGTTGGCGTTGCCGCGCATCGGTACGCACTCCAGGTGCGGGTGCGAGATCGCGAGCTGGGCGACCCGGCGCACCGACGAGGTGCCGATGCGCGCCCCCTCGGGGAGCTCGTCCAGGGTCAGGCCGCCGGGGTGCACCAGCGCGTCCCTGATGTCGTCGCGCTTGAGGTACGCGGCGAAGACGGTGCCCGCCGGGAGCGGCCGGTCGGCCGGCACGTCCTTGACGCAGTGCACCGCGAGATCGGCCTCGCCGGCCAGCAGCGCGGCATCCACTTCCTTGGTGAACGCCCCCTTGCCGCCGAGCTTGGACAGGTCCCCGAGCCACTTGTCGCCCGAGGTCGTCACGGGCACCACGGCCGTCTTGATGCCGGGCCGCAGCACGCTCAACTCCGCCCGTACGCGCTCCACTTGGGCCAGCGCCATCGGCGAGGAACGGGAGACGATGCGGATCAATTCAGCGTCAGCCATGTCTCCACGATAGGCCGTGCGGGGCCGACACCCGGACCCGGGCCGGCCGCCGGAGCGTCGCGGGGCCCGCCACCGGCTCTTCGAGGCGCTCGATGAGCCGGTCGGTCTGTCGGGCCTTGGC
>NZ_JBEHZD010001000.1:0-1364 GCF_040240285.1 Streptomyces sp. HSW2009
GGGGGGCCCGCCCGCCCTCCCCCCCCCCCGCGCGGCCCCGGGGGGGCCCCCCCCCCCCCCGCCCCGGCGGGGGGCCGTGGGCCGAGCGGCGCGAGCGGACCGCGCACGACAGAAGCGACGTACCCAGGGAAGGGGCACGGGCATGACGGTGGCCGAGCCGACCGGCTTCGACCTCGGCAGACTCCTCGCGGAGCGCGGCGCTGAGCGGTACGAGCTGCACGCCAAGCACCTCAACCACCAACTGCCGCGCATGCTGCACACCATCGGCTTCGACAAGGTCTACGAGCGCGCCGAGGGCGCCTACTTCTGGGACGCCGACGGCAACGACTACCTGGACATGCTCGCCGGGTTCGGCGTGATGGGCCTCGGCCGGCACCACCCGGTGGTCCGCAAGGCCCTGCACGACGTGCTCGACGCCGACCTGGCCGACCTGACCCGCTTCGACTGCCAGCCGCTGCCCGGGCTGCTGGCCGAGCGGCTGCTCGCGTACGCACCCCACCTGGACCGGGTCTTCTTCGGGAACAGCGGCACCGAGGCGGTGGAGACCGCGCTGAAGTTCGCCCGCTACGCCACGCGCCGCCCCAGGGTGCTGTACTGCGCGCACGCCTTCCACGGCCTGACCACGGGCTCGCTCTCGGTCAACGGCGAGGACGGCTTCCGTGACGGGTTCGCGCCGCTGCTGCCCGACACCGCGGTGCCGCTCGGCGACCTGGTCGCGCTGGAGCGGGAGCTGCGCCGCGGGGACGTGGCCGCGCTGGTCGTCGAGCCGATCCAGGGCAAGGGTGTACACGCCAGCCCAGCCGGCTACCTGCGCGCCGCACAGGACCTGCTGCACCGGCACAAGGCGCTGTTGATCGCCGACGAGGTGCAGACCGGCATCGGCCGCACCGGGGACTTCTTCGCCTACCAGCACGAGGACGGCGTCGAACCCGATCTGGTCTGCGTGGCCAAGGCGCTCTCCGGCGGCTATGTGCCGGTGGGCGCGACCCTGGGCAAGGACTGGATCTTCAAGAAGGTCTACTCCTCGATGGACCGGGTGCTGGTGCACTCGGCGAGCTTCGGCTCCAACGCCCAGGCCATGGCGGCGGGCCTGGCCACCCTCGCGGTGCTGGAGCAGGAGGAGATCGTGGCCCGCACCCGGCGCACCGGCGACCTGTTGCGGGAGCGGCTGGCCGCGCTGGTGCCGCGGTACGAGCTGCTGCACGAGGTGCGCGGCCGTGGACTGATGATCGGCATCGAGTTCGGCCGGCCCGACTCGCTGCGGGGGGGCCCCCCCAGGGCGCGGGACCAGCGGGGAGGTATAAACAAAAACGCGCCCCCCCCACCGACGCCCAGAGAGGCTTGGGGGGGTGGGGGGGAAAAAA
>NZ_JBEHZD010001001.1:0-1351 GCF_040240285.1 Streptomyces sp. HSW2009
GCCGGGAGAGGCTGCCGCGCGGCCGGTGCGGTCGCGGTCGTGCGGGCCGGTGGCCGCTGGCTGTGTGCCGCGCCCGGCCGCCCGGCGGGGGCCACCGGCGGCGCCCGGAGCGTGCTGGTTGTCTTCGTCAGGTCCCGGGTGCGTCGGGTCCATGGTGAAAGCCCCCCAGAGCTGCGTGCCGTGTGTTCAGCGGGCAGTGCCGCGACGATGCCGTGGCCGTGTCGTGGCTGGTCGCGCCGTGACGGTGCCGTGGTGGTCGGGGTCGGTCGGATCGTGCGAGGTGCCCCGGCCGTCGCGATCGGTCCGGTGTCCGCCCGCCGTGGTGAGCGGCGGATTCCGGACCTTAAACCTTGCGGCGGCCGAGACCAGTATCACTGAACCCGGGGGTGCTCCGCCGCCGGACCGGTGGGAGAGGCCGCGGACGGCCCGCCGTGCGCTGGCCGGTGACGGCCGGCCACGGCTCGGGCCCTGCTGGTGCGGCGGCCCCGCGGCGGCCCGCCGACTGTGCTGCCCGGCGTCCTCAGACCCGGGGCAGGGAGGCGGCTTCCAGGCCGCCCTCAATGGCCAGGATGCGGTGCAGCCGGGTGGCGACCAGCAGCCGCTGCATCTGGGGCGGCACCCCGCGCAGCACCAGTCGGCGACCGGCCCGGCCGGCCCTGCGGTGCGCGCCCATGATGACGCCGAGCCCGGTGGCGTCCCAGGCGTCGAGTCCGGACAGGTCCAGTACGAGGTCTCCGCCGCCTCCGTCCACGGCGGTGTGGAAGGCCGTACGGGCGTCCGCCGCGCTACGGATGTCGAGTCGACCCCCGACGACCAGCTCGGCGTGGTCGCCCTTGATGTGCATATGCGCTCCCCGATGGTGCGGTGGAGCCGCACCGTTGTGGTCGTAGTCGGTCGTAATGGTCGTATACCTACAGAACTGACTGCCTCTCATACGGCAAAGTTGCCGCTCGTAAGCGAACCGATACCGAATTCACCCCATGGAGTGGGCCCATGGGGTGCGAGCCCGTCTGTGGTGGTTTCCGCCCGTACGGGCGCCGGCTCCCGGGGGTGCGCGGCGCCCATGCGTGCAGGGCCAACTTCCCCCCGGGGCCCGGTCCGACACCTGATCCGGCGATCGGACCCGGGACCCGTCCCGGCCCGGCGCCGTACGGAGCGGCCGTGACCTGGGCCGTACGGGTGAGCCGGGCGGGCGGGTCCAGATGCGGTCCGGGGGTGGCCCGGAAGCGGTCCCCAGGGTGGCCCGGGATGGCTCCAGCGGCGTACGGGGGCGGGCCCGGCCCCCCCCCCCCCCCCGGGGCGGGGGGGGGCGGGGGGGGTGCGGGGGGGGGGGGGGCCCGGGCCGGGCGTG
>NZ_JBEHZD010001002.1:0-1349 GCF_040240285.1 Streptomyces sp. HSW2009
GCGGGGGGGGGGGGGGGGGGGGGGGGGGGGGGCGGGCGGGGGGGGGGGGCCCCCCGGGTGGGGGGGGGGGGGCGCCGGCCGGGGGGGGGGGGGGCCCCCCCCCGGGCCCCCCCTCGCCGGGGCGGGCGGTCCGCGACCGGCCAGAGTGAATATCTCCCTCCCGTTCGGTGCGGAACAAGGCCCCTGACGTCATGACATATTCATGCCATGCGGCCGTAATTCACTGCCGTGACGGGGTAGAAACCTTGCGCAGCGACATCCCCCCGCGCGGTTCGGCGGGTCCCACCGGGGTTGCCCCAGGGGTCCTGTCTACGCGCGTCCATGGCCAAGCCTGTCAAGGAGAACCCATGAGACTCACCCGAATCCTGTCCGCCGCCTCCGCCGCGGTGCTCACCGCGACTCTCGCGCTCGCCGGCGGCCAGTCGGCGCAGGCGGCTGACGGTTCGGCCCGCGCGCTGGCGGGACGCGACTACGTGGCGCTCGGCGACTCGTACTCCTCCGGCGTCGGCTCCGGCGACTACGACAGCGGCAGCGGCGACTGCAAGCGCAGCAACCGCGCGTACCCGAAGCTGTGGGCCGCCAAGAACGCGCCCGCCAGCTTCCACTTCACCGCCTGCTCCGGAGCCGTGACGGGTGACGTCCTCGCCAAGCAGCTCGGCCCGGTCAACTCCGGCACCGACCTGGTCAGCATCACCATCGGCGGCAACGACGCCGGCTTCGTCGACGTCATGACGACCTGCATCCTCCAGTCGGAGGCCAACTGCGTCAACCGCGTCAACACCGCCCGCTCGTACGTCGAGAAGACGCTGCCCGGCAAGCTGAACCAGGTCTACACGGCCATCAAGAACAAGGCACCCAAGGCCCGCGTCGTGGTCCTCGGCTACCCGCGGTTCTACAAGCTCAACGGCACCTGCGTCGTCGGCCTCACGGAGAAGGAGCGGGGCGCCATCAACGGCGCCGCCGACCTGCTCAACGGCATCACCGCCAAGCGCGCCGCCGACCACGGCTTCGCTTACGCCGACATCGCCGGCCGCTTCTCCGGGCACGAGATCTGCTCCGGCGACGCGTGGCTGCACAGTGTGACCTTGCCGGTCGGCGACTCGTACCACCCGACCGCCGCCGGCCAGTCGGGCGGCTACCTGCCGGCCTTCTCCGCGGGCGCGTAAGACCGCACCGCACGCACCGCACCCAGTGCGCGCATCGCACCGCATGCACGCACCGCGCCGGGCCCGATCGCTCCACCGGGCCCGGCGCGGCGCGTGGGGCAGCGCGGGGGGGGGGGGGCGGGGGGGCGGCCGCCCCCGGGGGGGGGGGGGGGGGGGGGGGGGGGGGGGGGGGGGGGGGGGGGG
>NZ_JBEHZD010001003.1:0-1339 GCF_040240285.1 Streptomyces sp. HSW2009
CCCCCCCCCCCGCCGCGGGGGGGGGGGGGGGGGGGGCGGGGGGGGGGGGGGGCGGGGGGCGCCCCCGCCCCCCGGGGGTCAGCCGCTCACCCCGCCGGCGTGGCCAGCGAGAGGGCGAAGCGGTCCGCCCCGTCCGTCCACCACTGGCGCAGTGCCAGCCCGGCCGCGGCCAGTTCGGTGCTGATGCCCGCCCGCCGGAACTTCGCCGCCACCTCGGTACGCAACTCCTCGCCGGCGGCAAAGGACACCGCCAGGTCCAGCGCCGGGATCTTGGCGGTCACCGCCGACCTGGCCCGCAACCGCATCTCGATCCACTCCCGCTCCGCGTCCCAGTGCGCGACGTGGTCGAAGTCGGCGGGCTGGAAATCGGCGCCGAGTTCCCGGTTGAGCACCGACAAAACGTTTTTGTTGAACGCCGCCGTCACCCCGGCCGCATCGTCGTACGCCGCCAACAGCGTCGCCTCCTCCTTGACCAGGTCGGTGCCGAGCAACAGGGCGTCGTCCGGCTCAAGCAGCGTGCGCACCGCGGCCAGGAAGTGGGCCCGCTCGGCCGGCAGCAGGTTCCCGATGGTGCCCCCGAGGAAGACCACCAGGCGCGGCCCCGGCGTCTGCGGCAGCGCCAGGGCCTGCTGGAAGTCGGCCACCAGCGCGTGCACGGTCAGCCCCGGGCGCTCGGCCAGCAGCGCCTGCCCGGCCAGCTCCAGGGCGCTGGAGCTGACGTCGACCGGGACGTACGCGCGCAGGTCGGGCAGTGCGTCAAGAAGCAACCTGGTCTTCTCGGACGAGCCCGAACCGAGCTC
This sequence comes from Streptomyces sp. HSW2009, assembly GCF_040240285.1. Lineage (NCBI taxonomy): Bacteria > Bacillati > Actinomycetota > Actinomycetes > Kitasatosporales > Streptomycetaceae > Streptomyces > Streptomyces sp. HSW2009. The sequence goes on from NZ_JBEHZD010001003.1 coordinate 801, forward strand.
CACCAGTGTCCGGGCACCGCTGGCCGCGGCGATCTCCGGGGCCCGGGCGGCCAGGATCTCCCGCTCGGCACGGGTGGGGTAGTACTCGGGCAGTCGGGTGATCTCTTCGAACAGCTCGCTGCCGCGGGCGTCGTAGAACCACTTGGGCGGCAGCCACTTGGGCGCCGCACCCAGCCCGGCGGCGACGTCCGCGCGCAGGGCGGCGGCCGTGGCGTCGACGGGCAGGGTGCGGGTGAGGGCGAACGGGCTCACGAGGTGGACTCCTTGGGCGGGGAGAGGTACAGGGGCGAGATGGCGCGCCCGGACGCCGGGACCGCCGGGTGGGGGGCCGGCACGGGGCCGGCGGCCACCGGGGGCGGCTGCTCCGGCGCGGGCGCGGCCCCCGACGGCGCTGTTCCCGGCGGCCCCGACCCAGGCGGTGCGGCGGGTACGGGCCGGCCGGGCCCGGCCGGGGTGCGGCCCGCCGCGCCGCCCCCGGCGCTCGGCGGGGGGGGGGCCCCGGGGCGGCCCGCGGGGGCCCGGGGGCGGGGGGGGGCGGG
>NZ_JBEHZD010001004.1:0-1331 GCF_040240285.1 Streptomyces sp. HSW2009
GACGGGGCGGGGCGGGGCGGTTCGGGACGGCAGCCAAAGACGGGGCGGGGCCGGGCGGTTCGGGACGGCGGTGAGCCGGCCGCGCGGCGAGCCGGACGTGCCACCGCCGCCGGACCGGCCATCGCACCGGCCGCCGGACCCGCCACCCCACTGACCACCGGACCCGGCGCGCGGCCACCGGCGACACCACCACCCACCACTCACCGCCCACCGCCCACCGCCCACCACTCACCACTCACCGCTCACCGCCCACCACTCACCACTCACCGCTCACCGCCCACCACTCACCGCTCACCGCTCACCGCCCACCACTCACCGCCCAGCACGCGCGGGTGAGCAGCCTCATCAGCCCTGTGGTTCCTGGGGTTGCACCTCGGCGTCGCGCGCCGCCCGGTCCCTGGACTCGCCGCGCGCCGCCGGGCGGTGCCCACGCGCGATGTAGTCGCGCACCACCAGCTCGATGGCGTCCTGCGGCGACCCGACCCCGGCCAGCACCATCACCTCCACCACCAGCTCGGCATCGAGGCTGATGCTGATCTTGGCCTTGCCCTGAGCCATGGCCCGCCCCCTTCGTCGCGTGGCACCAGGTTCCCACCGCGCGGGCCCGGTGGGTACGTACGGGACGGGCGGACCCGCACGGGCGGGACGGCCGACCCCCGGGCCCCGCACCGGCGCCCGCACCCCCGCGCCGACGCTCGCCCCGCCGGCAAGGCGGTGGGCGACGGGCGGCAGCGCCTCCGTGCCGGCCGACCCGCTAGCCGCTCAGTCCCACCAGAACGACCAGTTGTGCTTGCCCACCAGGTGTTCTTCGGCGTACTTGGTCAGGGTCTCGCTGTCCTGCCAGATGTTGTCGGGGCAGAAGGCGAAGTGTTCGGCGGCGATGGGCAGTGCCTCCTCCAGCGTGCGCGGCGGGTGCGGCACCGAGACGTGCAGGACGTCGAACTCCAGCGCCACCACGCGTATCCCGAACCGCTCCTCCCAGGAGCGCAGCACGGCCGAGAACGGGGCCGCGTCCTCGTCGTAGTTGAGCGGGCCGAGCCAGCCGATCGCCGCCAGGATGTCCGCGCTGCGGCTGGCCGGCACCAGGGCTATCCGGGGCGCGGTGAGGATGTCGTACTCCACCAGGGCCGCAGCCACCTCGGCCGCCCGCTCGTCCGGGTCGATCACGGCGGGGGAGGCGGGCGCGAGGCCGGGCCAGTCGGTGCCGTACGGCGCGAGCGTCACCGCCGGGGGGGGGGGGGGCGCGCCGCCGCGCGCCGCCCCCCCGCCCCCCGCCCCCGCCCGCCGTGCAGCAGCCGGCGCTGCACCAGGGCCCCGTGCGCGATCAGCTC
>NZ_JBEHZD010001005.1:0-1329 GCF_040240285.1 Streptomyces sp. HSW2009
GCCCCGTCGCCTGCACGGCCCGCCGTCGGTGACGGCGCGCCACCGGCGCCGGGCCACGGCGCGGTCGACCCGGCGGGCGGGGCACCGGGGGGACCGGCGGACGGGAACGCCGCTTGTCCCACCGGCGAGTAGAGCAAGGCGTCTCCACGGCTCACCGGGCGTCGGGGACGGCGGCCGGAGCGGCGGTGGAGGGCACGGTGGCGCCAGGGCGGCGCGTCGCCATCGGGAATGCCCACGCGGTTGGTGCGTGTGCGGGCGCGGGTGCGGACGCGACGAGGGGGCCGCCGCGCCGTGACAGCGGAGCGTGCGGATGGCCCCCGGGGGAGAGTTCAGACCCGCGGTGCGCAGCTCAGGACGTGGGTGCGGATGAGTTCGCCGATGCGGGGGTCGCGTCGGCGGAAGGCGTCCACCAGGTCCTGGTGTTCCTGCGCGTGCGAGCGCGGTTCCGGGCTGAGCCAGCGGATGGACAGCGTCGTCCACACCTCGACGCCCAGCGACTCCCAGGTGTGCAGCAGGACGCTGTTGCCGGCGGCTCGTACGATCTCGCGGTGGAAGGCGACGGTGTGCCTGACCTGGGCTTCTCCGTCCGGGGCGCGGTCCGCCTCGCACAGCGCCGCCACCTCGCGCTCCAGGGCCGTGGTGTCGTCGGCCAGCCGGTCAGCGGCGAGCTCCGCGGCCACCTGCTCAAGCCCGGCCCGAACCGGATAGCTCTCCTTCAGGTCGGCCGCGGTCAGACTGCGTACGCGTACGCCCTTGTTGGGTGCCGATTCGATCAGCCGCAGGGACTCCAACTCGCGCAGCGCCTCGCGGACCGGGGTCTGGCTGACCTCAAGTTCGACGGCGATGTGGCGCTCCACGATCCGCTCGCCCGGCTGCCAGCGTCCGCTGATGATCCCCTTCAGGATGTGCTCGCGGATCTGCTCGCGCAGCGAATGGACGACGGGCGGGGTCATGGTGGTGCCCTACCTTTCCGAAGTGGGTTCAGGCACCGTGCGCAGGACGGGGAGGGCACGGTGAACGACGGCCATTATCTCGGTAACGGGGCACCGGGGACCCCGCGGCGGTCCCGGGACGGACCTCTGGCGGCCCCCGGGCACCTGACGACGGCCCGGCGACAGGCGGCAGCGGCCCCGTACGGCGAGACCCGTGAGCGAGGCCGCGTACGCCACATCGCCCACCATCCCCGCCACTCCTGCGCGACGCCGTCCCACCAGCGACCGTCCACCGCTGACCGGCCCCCGGCCCCCCTCGGCGGCCCCCCCCCCCCCCCCCCCCCCCCCCCCCCCCCCCCCCCCCCCCCCCCCCCCCCCCCCCCCCCCCCCCCCCCCC
>NZ_JBEHZD010001006.1:0-1324 GCF_040240285.1 Streptomyces sp. HSW2009
GTGAGCCGTTGTTGGGTGGTTCGCGGTTGGTGGTGGTGACGTCTGGTGCGGTGGTTGTGGATGCGGGTGGTGCGGGTTCGGGTGTGGATGTGTGGGGTGCGGGTGTGTGGGGGTTGGTGCGGAGTGCGGAGTCGGAGAATCCGGGGCGGTTTGTGTTGGTGGATGTGGAGTCTGCGGGTGCGGGTTCGGGTGCGGGTGTGGAGGAGGGGGTGCGGGCTGCGTTGGCTGCGGAGGAGTCGCAGGTCGCGCTGCGTGGGGGCCGGGTGCTGGTGCCTCGGCTGGTGCGCGGCAGGGTGCCGGCGCAGTCGGGTCGGCCTGCCGAGCTCGACCCCGAGGGTTCCGTGCTGATCGTGGGTGGCACGGGGATGCTCGGCGCGTTGGTGGCTGAGCATGTGGTGGGGGTGTGGGGTGTGCGGCATGTGGTGTTGGCGAGTCGGCGTGGTGGGGAGGCGCCGGGGGCTGGTGAGTTGGTGGAGCGGTTGGGTGGGTTGGGTGCTGAGGTGCGGGTGGTTGCGGTGGATGTGTCGTCTGCGGATGCGGTGGTTGGGTTGGTGGCGGATGCGGGGTCGGAGCGTCCGTTGGTGGGTGTGGTGCATGCGGCGGGTGTGTTGGATGATGCGGTGGTGACGTCGTTGACGTCGGAGCAGTTGGGGCGGGTGTGGGCGGCGAAGGCTGATGTTGCGGCGCATCTGCACGCGGCGACCGAAGGTCTCGACCTCGACCTGTTCCTGATGTTCTCCTCGGCCGCCGGCGTGGTGGGCAACGCAGGTCAGGCCGGGTACGCGGCGGCCAATGCGTACGTCGACGCCCTGGTGGCGCACCGGCGCGCCCTCGGGCTCCCCGGCCAGTCGATCGCCTGGGGCCTGTGGGAGCAGGCGAGCGAGATGACCGGGCATATGGGTCAGGCGGAGCTGACCCGGCTGCGTGGCATGCGTCCGCTGACGGCCGAGCGCGGGCTCGCGCTCCTCGATGCGGCCTGCCACGCGCCACAGGCGCTACTGGTCGCCGTCGATCTCGACGTCCACGGCCTGGCCGGGGCGGCTGAGGTTCCCCCGCTGCTGCGTGCCCTCGCCGGCCGCTCCCGGCGGCGCGCCGCGGGCGCCGACGCCCAGGGCCCGGCGCTCGCGGCCCGACTGACCGGCCTCACCGAGGCCGAACAGCTCGATGTCGTACTCGACGTGGTGCGGGGTTGTGTTGCCGCCGTTCTGGGCTTCGCCACGGCCGCCGACGTACGGGCGGACGCCGCATTCAAGGAGTTGGGTTTTGATTCGTTGACTGCGGTGGAGTTGCGTAATCGGTTGTCGGTGGTGAGTGGGGTGAGGTT
>NZ_JBEHZD010001007.1:0-1317 GCF_040240285.1 Streptomyces sp. HSW2009
CCCCCCCCCCCCCCCCCGGCGGCCGGCGGCGGCCGGCCGGCCCCGGGGGGGGGGCCCGCCGCCCCGGACCCCCCCCCCCCCCCCCCCACCTCGGCGGGTTCAGCGCGCCCCGGCCAGTTCGGGCACGCGCAACGGTTCCGCGTCCGGCCTCGCGCCCGCGCCCGCGCGGGGAGCCGGGCTACCGGTCGCCCCCGTAGCCCTGCCACCGACCGTCCCAGCAACCCTGCCCCCGGTCGTACCGGCCGTCCTGCCCCCGACCATCGGGGACACCGCGGGCGCGGCCGGCGCGCGCGTGGTGGGCGGCGGTGGTTCGGCGGCCTCCAGGGGGCCGAAGCCGGCCCGTTCGGCGCTGGTCAGTTGGTGGATCAGGGCCTCCCTCGCGCGCGCGACGCGCGAGCGCACCGTTCCCACCGGGCAGCCGGCCACGAGCGCCGCCTCGGCGTACGGCAGGCCGAGCAACTGGGTGAGCACGAACGCCTCGCGCCGCTCGTACGGGAGTTGCCCGAGCAGTTGGGAGAGGGCCACCCCCTCGTCGAAGCCGGGCAGTTCGCGGGACTGTGCCAACTCGGCCGCGGTCTGCCAGTCGTCCGTGTCCGAAAGCCGCGGCCTGGCCGCGTTGCAGCGCAGCCGGTCCACCACCGTGTAGCGGGCGATCGACAGCAGCCAGGTGCGGGCGGTCGACCTTCCCTCGAAGCGTGGCAGGCTGCGCAGTGCGCGCAGATACGTCTCCTGGACCAGGTCGTCGGCCGCCTGCGGGTCATTGCTCAGCCGCAGCACGTAGCGCCACACGTCGCGCTGGGTGGCCCGTACGAACCGGTCCACCGCGTCGGCGTCACCGCTGCGCGCCGCAAGGGCCCAGGCGGTCACCGCCGCGTCGTCTCGCTCAACCACGGGTGCCACCGCACTCCACGCCGTGCCGGTTCGTGGTCCGGGCCCCGGCGGCATCGCGCCCGCGCGCGCGGGGGGCGCTGTACGGGGCGGTGGCGGCAGCGGGGACCATGTGCGGGTGCACTGTTCCGATTCCCGTACCGCACTCTCCGCCAGGGTCGACGGCGAGGCGCTGCCGCCCGGGGTAGCCGGGGCGGCACTCGATGCGCACGTGCGTGGCTGCATCGACTGCCGGCGCTGGGAGCACCAGGTGGTGGCCCTGCGCAAGTGGATCACCAGCATCGACAGCGGGTCGCACTAGGCGACCGGGCCCGGGCGGGGGGGGGGGGGCCCCCCCCCCCGCCCCCCCCCCCCCCCCCCCCCCCCCCCCCCCCCCCCCCCCGCCCGCCGGCGGCCGCCGCCCCGCCCAGCGCGCGAGGCGAATTGGGG
>NZ_JBEHZD010001008.1:0-1310 GCF_040240285.1 Streptomyces sp. HSW2009
GGGCGCTGCCGTGCTGGGCGGGGGGGGCCTGCCCGACCTGCGCGGCGGGGGGGGGGCGGGGGGCGGGGGCGCCCCGGGGGCCGCCGGGGGCCGCCCGGACGTACTCCTCGGACAGCCACACCGAGACCGGCTTCACACCGCTCGGGAAGTACGCGCCGGCCGGCGAGGCGATGACCACGAACAGGTACTCGTTGGCCGGGCGGACACCGAGCCCCACCTCGGTGGCGATCATGAACGGGCGCAGGTACAGGGACTGTTCACCGTTGGCGGGCACCCAGGCCCGGTCCTGCTTGACAAGCGCGTCACAGGCCGCGATGAAGGTCTCGACGGGGAGCTCGGGCATGGCGAGCCGGCGGGCGGACGCCTGGAAGCGGGCGGCGTTGGCGTCGGGGCGGAAGGTGGCGACGGTGCCGTCGGGCTGCTGGAACGCCTTGAGGCCCTCGAAGATGGTCTGCGCGTAGTGCAGCGTCATGTTCGCCGGGTCGATCGACAGCGGCGCGTACGGAACGAGTTGCGCCTCGTGCCAGCCGCGGCCCTCGGTCCACTTGACGGTCACCATGTGGTCGGTGAAGTGGCGGCCGAAACCGGGGTTGGCCAGGATCGCCTCGCGCTCCGCGGCCGGCAGCGGATGCGAGGAGGGCTTGAGCTCGATCGTGGTCGTCGTCATGAGAACGTGTCCTTCGCCATATGGGTTCGACGGACCGCGCTCACTTCCGTCCCTGTCAGTCGGCTATAACGTCCAAGTTTCGCCTTGTGCTGCGGCCCCGCGTTCGATTATCGCTCGCGCGGAACCGTCCAGGGAACACAAGGCCACTCTTCGGCATGCGCGGGCCTGACCTCGATGGTCGCACCCCGCCGCGCGGAAGCACAGCGACGGTGAGCAGGCTCTCGATCCGGATTTTCGCCCTCCAGCGCCGTATCGCCGCCGCGGCCGTACGACTCAGACGTACGCTTTGGGCCGCCCCGCCACATCCATCACATCCGGAGGCCGTGCCACCGCTCTGCACCCGCGCCCCGGAGCGCGGGAAGGGGCGCGACCCGCGGGCGCACCACACTGGCGCCGCGGCGCCGGCCGTGGTGTCGGAGCCCGCCCCGTACCGGTAATTCCCGCCGCTCCGTGGCCCGTACGGAGCGGCCCCCCCCTGGCCCCCCGCCCCCGGGGCCGCCCCCCCCCGCCGCCCCCGCCGCCCCCCCCCGCCCCCCCCGCCCCCCCCGCCCCCACCCCCCCCCGCGCGGGGGGTGGGGGGGGGTTGGCGGGGCCCCCCCCCGACGGTCACACCCCGACCCTCACCCCCCGACCCACACCCCCC
>NZ_JBEHZD010001009.1:0-1295 GCF_040240285.1 Streptomyces sp. HSW2009
CCCCCCGCCGCCCGGCGCGGCCCCCCCCCCCGCCCCCCCCCGCCCCCCCCCCCGCCGCGCCCGCGGGGGGGGGGGGGCCGGCCCCCCCCCCCCGGGGCCCGCAGAGGCCCGTGGGCGTCCACGGCGCCGTACGGGTCGCCCGCGCCGGAGGGCCGCCAGCGCAGTGCGCGGGACCGGGGCGCGCCGGCGCCCGACGCACCGTGGCCCGGCCCGGCAGGGGCCGGACCAGGCCGCTCCACTCTGCCCCCGCTCGGCCCGGCGGACCACCGGTTTTCCCCCGGGGCGCGTCCACGCCCCGAACTCGGGCCCGGCCAGCGCGGGCGACACGGACCGCAGCGGGTCAGACGGACCGCAGCGGATCAGCACGGCGGACTGCCCGGGAATCAGTACGGCGGGCTGCCCAGGAAGTGGAAGACCGGGCGCGGGTGCATCAGGAAGTCGTGGTGGGAGATGTTCCAGGCGTACGCGCCGGCCAGGGCGAACACGACGCGGTCGGCGGCGCGCAGCCGTTCCGTGGGGACCCGGGTGGCCAGCACGTCCTTGGGGGTGCACAACTGGCCGGTGAGGGTCACCGGTTCGCCGCTCGCGCCCGGCCGCGGCCAACTGCGCGGCCAGCCGTCCACCGGCAGCACGGCGAACGGCTGGTCGTGCCCCTTGGTGACGGGGGTGCGCAGGTGGTGGGTGCCGCCGCGGAGCACCGCGAACGCCTCGCCCTGGCTGTGCTTGACGTCCAGCACCTCCGTCACGTACCAGCCGCAGTACGCGGCCAGCGCCCGGCCGGGTTCGATGCGCAGGGTGAACTGGGGGTGCCGGGCGGCGAGCTCGCCGAGCCCCGCGCCGTACGCGGCCCAGTCGAAGCGTTCGGTGGGGCGGGTGTAGTCCACGGCCATCCCGCCGCCGACGTTGACCTCGGTGAGCTGGGCCGCGAACCACGGCCCGGCGCCGGCGGCCAGGCCACGGGTCCAGCGCACGATGCGCTCCGCCGTGGCGAGTTGGGCCCGGACGTCGAGCCCGCTGGCCAGGTGGGCGTGGACGCCGCGCAGCCGCAGCCCTGCCCGGGTCGCGGCGCCGTCCTCGGCGAACAGCGGCAGCAGCCGACCGATCTGGTCCGGGTCGAGCCCGAAGGGGCTGGGCACGCCGCCCATGGTGAGCGCGGCGCGCGGGCCCTGCCCCCCCCCCCCCCCCCCCCCCCGCGGGCGTTTAAACAAAAACCAGCCCCCCCCCCCGCAACACAAACGGAAGGACGTAAGTGGAGTGTAAAAAAAAAAATGGGGGGGGGGGGGGGGGGGGGGGGG
>NZ_JBEHZD010000101.1:0-18249 GCF_040240285.1 Streptomyces sp. HSW2009
CAACCTCGCCGTCAAGGGCCTGTACTGGGCCCGCCGCGACGCCGATCCGACCCGTACCCGGCTGCTCGCCAGCCCCGGGGGGGCCCCCCCCCGGGGGGGCCGGGGCCCCCCCGGGGGGGGGGGCCGGGGGGCGCGCGCCCCGCCCGCCGCCGCTAGCCCGCGGGGGGCGCGTCGGCGTCGGCGGCCGAAGCAGCCGCGGCAGGGGAAGCAGCCGCAGCAGGAGAAGCAGCAGGGGAACCGGTGTCCGCAGCGGGGGAGTCGGCGGCTGGGGCAAGGGAATCAGCGGCCGAAGCAGCAGAGTCGACGGCCGACGCATCCGCATCCGCCTCCGTCCCCGACTCCGCATCCGTCCCCGATTCCGTACGCGCCGCCCGTTCCCGTTCGTCGCGGACCCGGCCGCCCCAGCGGATCACCGGGGCCATCGCGGCGGATACGGCCACGAACAGGCCGCCCAGCAGAATCCAGCCGGGGGCGCCCCAGTAGACGACGAGGCCGGTGAGGATCAGGGGGCCGAGCATTTCGGCGACGGTGATGCCGTTGCCGAAGAACGCCTGGTACTGGCCCGTCTTGCCCTTGGGCGCCAGGCCGAAGCTGACCTCCCATTCGCCGGCGGCCTGCATCATCTCGCCGACCACCATCAGCCCGGCGGCGACCACCAGCAGGATGCCGGCCGACCAGGGGGAGTCCCAGCTTCCGGAGAACGCGAAGGCCACGCACGCACCGGCCAGCAGGAAGCTGCCGAGCAGCAGATACCGGGTCGCGCTGACCAGGTCCTTGACGCCTTCCGAGACCCGCACCTGGAACAGTGCCACCACCACCGTGTTCAGCATCAGCATCACCGACAGCAGCGAGATCGGCGCCTCGGTGTGTTTGGTGATCCACAGCGGCAGCGCGACCGCGATGAGCGGCACGTACAGCAGCAGCACCGTGTTCAGCACGCTGATCACCACGTACGGCGCGTCCCTGAAGACCGACCTGCTGGTCGACTTGCCGTGCGCGTCCTGGGTTTCGGACGCCGGCACCGGGGGCACGGCCGGCAGCCGGTACAGGATGTAAGCGGCGAGCACGAAGGCGAGCGAGTTGAGGACGAAGGCCGCGTAGTAGGCGCCGCGGGTGTCGAAGAGCAGGACCAGGCCGCCGAGCCCGGCGCCGATCGTCATCCCCGCGTTGTAGCTGGACTGCACGTACGCCCGGACCCGGGTGACCTGGTCCGCCGGCACCAGGCCGGCCAGCAGCGCCTGTTCGGCCGCCGAGCCGCCGCGCTGGCTGACCGCGTACGCGCACGAGGCGATGACGAACGGGATGAAGGAGGAGACGAAGATGAAGGAGAGCAGGGACAGCGCCGCGCAGCCGAACAGCGTGACGGAGGTGCCCCGCGGGCCCATCCGGTCGGCCACGTGGCCCAGCGGCACGCTCAGCACGAGCGCGGCCGACCAGCCGATCGTCATGCCCAGGCCCATCTGGATCGGGGAGAGGCCGACGACGCGGGTGAAGAACAGTGCCGCACAGATGTTGTAGGCCCCGTCACCCAGGCGGCACACCAGTTGCGCGAGGGCGAGGCCGCGCGGTGGGCCGGCGGGTGGGATCAGATCCTTGAACACATCGCTCCTTGAGACCTGTGAGACCGGGCTGCCCGGTGGCAGGCGGCGGACGCGTGACGGCGCGCCCGGGTACGCATCGGGGGCTGGCACGGGCCGGCGGCGCGGCCCGCCGCCCCCACGGGGCGCACCCCGCATGCCGAAGCGGCACGACGGAGCACGCTCCCGGGACTGCGGCGCGCACCCGCGCGGGCCCCGCGAACGGGAAGCAGAACGGGAAGCAGAACGGGAAAGGGAAACGGGCAGCAGAACGGGAGAAGACAGCGGAAGAGACGCAGAGAACGGGGAGAAGGCAGCTAAGGGGGAAGGGGGCCGCGGGGCCGGTGCGTCCGCGGTGCGGCGCGGGCCCGAGGCGCGGTGACTGCGCACGACGAAGGCCGGCAATCCGGCGGTCATCCCACCGGCACCGGCCACGGGTGCGACCCTCCGCGGCCCCCGCCGACTTCTTCGGCGTCTGTCTGACCCACACCGGTCAGGTAACACGGGCTCAGCGGACGGCCTCGTTACGGCCCCACTTGACGGCCACAAGATATGCGCGGGGCGCGCGGGGACACAAGGGCGACCTGGCTGGCCCAGCACGCGGCCGGGGGCAGGTGGTGACAAGTCGGGACGTGGCGGGGGCGGCGGGGCTGTTGGGGGCCGGCCGGGGAGCTGGCCGGGCGCGGCGGGGCCGGAACCAGCCGCAGCGGCCAGCCCCTGCCCCCGGTTCCGGCCCAACCTTCCTTTCGGGTCCGCCCCGGCCCGCTCCCGGCTCCGGCCTCACTTCCCTTAGTGGTCTGGCCCCGGCCCGGCTCCTGTTCCGGCCTCACTTCCCTTGCGGGTCCGGCCCCGGCCCGGCCTCCCGCCCGGTCTCGTCCCGCCGCCCGCCCCGCGCTAACCCTGCACGGTCGGCAGTGGCTCCAGCGCGATGTCCGGGCGCAGCCCGGTGAGGAGTTCGGCGATGGTCGCCGCGATGGCCTCGGTGTGGGCGGCCTCCTCGCCCGGGCAGCCGAGGACGACCAGCAGGGCTTCCCGGTCGTCGGCGACGAGTTGGCGCTCGGCCGAGTCGCAGTCGCGGCGGCCGAGCCAGGCGAACGGCTCCACGGGACCCGCCGCATCCGCCCCGGCGGCCGGCTCCGGACCGGCCGCGCCATCCGTGCCCGCCGCCCCAGCCGCACTGGCCACACCATCCGCGTCAGGCGTACCCGTCGTACCTGCCGTACCTGCCGTACCCGCCGCGCCAGCGGCCCCCGCACCCCGCGTCCCGTACACCAGGTCCCCGGACGGTACCGGCCGCGAGCGGGTGGAGAAGGCCGGGACGATGCGTTCGCCGCCCGCCGCGCGGGTCACCACCAGGTCGCGGTCCGCGTCGGCGGGCAGCAGGCGGTGCAGGCCGATGCCCGCGCCGTGGCGCAGCGTCGCCACGCTCACCGCGTCCACCACGTCGCCGTGCGAGCGCCAGCCGCGGGTGGCGAGGAGTTCCCGCAGCCGTTCGCCGGCCGGCACCACCTCCGGGTGGCCGAGGCCCGCCAGCAGCTTGCGGTAGCCGGGCGGGAGCGGGGCGGTGGCGTCGTAACCGGCCACGACCTGTTCGGCGGTCAGGCCGTCCCCGCCGAGCAGCGGGGCGGTGGCGGTCAGTCGCCAGGCGCGGGAGTGGTGCAGCCCGAGTGCGCGGGCCTCCGGCGAGACGAGCAGCCTCATGGGGTTCTCCTGGAGGGGCAGTTGGTCGGTACGAGGGCCGTACTGGCGCGGCCGGCGCGGCGTATGCACCGGTTGCCGGCCTTTGCGCACGCGACCGATCTCGCCCCGGCACATCACGAGGAGTGCGTGCGCCGGGGGCGCGGGCGGAGTGCGCACACCATGGCCGCATACATCATCGGTGTGTTTCGTCGCGGGGGGAGCATGGCATGTCCACGTACCTCGACCAACGGGAAGCGGACGTCCGTTCGTTGATCGGTGAGTGGATCAGGAGCGACGACTTCAGTTGCCTGGCGGGCAAGGCGTCGTTGCGCAGGGACTTGATCACCTACGGGGTGTTGGGAGCGCTCGGGGAGCCGGGGACGACCGCGGCCCTGCACCGCGCGCTCGCGGACTTCGTCGCGAACGGCCTGCGGCCCGATGAGGACTTCGCCACCTTCATCGCGGTCTTCGACGGCCCGGCCGGCCTGGGCGAGGAGGAGTTCGAGGCGGTGCTCTGGCGTCAACTCGCCGACCTGCACGCGCTGGACCGGCAGCGGTACGCCTGGGCGCCGGAGGCCGACCGGGACCCGGCGTCGCCGCGCTTCGCGTACAGCGTCGCCGGCCACCCGTTCTTCGTGGTGGGCCTGCACGAGGGGGCGTCGCGGATCACCCGCAGGTCCCCGTACACGGCGCTGGCTTTCAACTCGCACCAGCAGTTCGAGCGGTTGAAGTTGACCGGGGTCTACCAGGGTCTGCAACGGCGGATCAGGGAGCGGGAGGTGCGGCTCCAGAGCTCCATCAATCCCAACCTCGGTGAGTTCGGGCAGGAGTCGGAGGCGCGGCAGTACGCGGGGCGGGCGACGACGCCGGGGTGGCGTTGTCCGTTCCGGCCGGATGGTGTGGACACCTGACGTAGGGGTGTGCACGTCGCATCCGTAAGGGTCAACCCCCTGCTGTCCCGCGGTGGCCGATTGGCGGCGTTTCGAAGGGAGTGCGGGCCGCCACCGGCCGGCTCTGGCGGTTATTTCCAGCCGAATGGCAGCTAGGGGTCCCGTCCTGGCCGAAGACCGGAAATGCGCTGCCGGAGCCGGCTGGCTGGCGGGTTCTGGACCTGGTCGATCGGCTAGGGCGCGGGGGCAAGGGCGCCGAACTGGCCACCCGTACCCGGCCGGGACGCGGGCATGGACAGGGCCTGTGATCTTGGTCATAGCTGCGCCCCGTAACTCGATGGCAACCTGCGGCTACGGACATCGGCGGCGCCGGGGTGGCACCTCAGGCGCCCCGGTCGACTCCCTCCGTCGCGGCGTTCACCAGCGCGAAGGGAGAGGGGCGGGGGTTCCCGGCCCGTGGCGCAGTCCAGCGTAATCCGCCGGCGGGGGGACCGCCGCGTGATCGAACGGCACCATGCTCAGTGCACACGGCGCGGGCGGGCTACCGACCTGGCGCTTGACCGGGACATGACGAAAAACTGACCGTACGAGAGAGCGGTTCTCCGCCGGAGGGCCGCCCGTGCTCGGGGGAGTCTGATGAGCGACGACCGGCGTTTTCGCGTGGTGATCAACGACGAGGAGCAGTACTCCGTGTGGCCGCTCGGCCGTGAGGTGCCGGCCGGCTGGCGGGCCGAGGGGTTCGAGGGCGACAAGCCGCAGTGCCTGGCGCACATCGACGAGGTGTGGACCGACCTGCGTCCGGCCAGTCTGCGCCGCGCCGCGCACACCCCCTCCTGACCGGGTATCCCAGGCCCGACGCCGCGCCGCGGCGATTGGTCCGGCCGGCCCGTCGGCAGCGCGCCGAGCACCGGACCGAACCACCCAACTGGCCTGTCGTGAAAGGCAGATGAGCAACGCCATGGTGCGACACCTGATTTCCACCAAGGACCTCACCGACGCGGAGCTGCGCGCACTGGTCGAGCGCGGCGCCGAGTTCGCCGGCGGACCCGTCCGCGCCGGTGACCAACTGGCCGGCCTGGTCGCCGGCATCCACTTCCTGAAGACCTCCACCCGCACCCGTACCTCGTTCTCGGCCGCGGCGCTGCGGCTCGGCGCCCAGCTCATCTCCTTCGGCCCCGGCGACCTCCAGACCAACACCGGCGAGACCCTGGAGGACACCGCCGAGGTGTTGTCCCGGATGCTCGACCTGCTGGTCGTACGGACCGCCGGCGACCCCGCCGAACTGCGGGCCTTCGCCCGGCAGGACCGGATGGCCGTGGTCAACGCGATGACCGCGGACGAACACCCCACCCAGGCGATAGCGGACCTGACCACGCTGCTCACCCACTTCGGCAAGATCGAGGGGCTGCACGTGTGCTACGTGGGCGAGGGCAACAACAGCGCCGCCGCGCTCGCCCTCACCCTCAGCCGCTTCCCGGACGTCTACCTGGAGCTGCGCACCCCGCCCGGCTACGGCCTCGATCCGCAGGTGCTGCACCAGGCACACCGCAACGCGCAGCACAGCGGGGCCCGGGTGGAGGAGTCGCACTCCATGCAGAGCGCGCCGGTGGACGCCGACGCCATCTACACCACGCGCTGGCAGACCACCGGCACCAACAAGCCCGACCCGAACTGGCGGACGGTGTTCGCGCCGTTCCAGGTGACCGAGGCGCTGTGGGCCAAGAGCCCGGACGCGGTCTTCCTGCACGACCTGCCCGCCCACCGCGGCGAGGACGTGACCGCCGAGGTGCTCGACGGCCCGCACAGCCTGGCCTTCGACCAGTCGGAGAACAAGATGTACGCGGCGATGGCCGTCCTGGAGTGGTGCGCGGCCAGACGCTGACCACCACCGATCACCACCTGGCCGCTGGCGGCGGCGTGCGGGGTGCCCCCAGGGGTGCCCCGCCCACCGGACGGGGGACGCCCGGCGCTGACTGCTGCCCTCGGACCGGTGTTGCCGAGCTGATCACATCGAAGCGGGGAGAGCAGATTCCGGTGAATCCACTGCCCGCCACCGAGTCCCCAGCGGCTTGGGTGGCCTGGAACGACACGGCCCGTGAGGGGCTGCACGCGACGCTTCCCGAACTGGTGGAAGCCCAGACCCGCAAGACCCCCGACCACCCCGCGGTCCACTACGACCGCACGGTCCTCACCTACCGCGAACTGGGCGCCAGGGCCAACCCGTTGGCCCGACTGCTGATCGCCCGCGGCGCCGGGCCCGAGGACCTGGTGGCCGTCGCACTGCCCCGCTCCGCCGAGACGGTGGTGGCCCACCTGGCGGTGGCCAAGGCGGGCGCGGCGTACGTGCCGATCGACATCGACCACCCGCAGGCCCGCATCGCCGCCCTGCTCGCCTCGGTCGCGCCGCACACGGTGCTCACCACCGCGGCCCTCGCACCACAGTTGCCCGCCGGCACCCCGTACCTGGCGCTGGACGACCCGGCGAGCGCGGCGCTGCTCGCCGTGCAGGACGCGGCCGACCTCGCCGGCGCCGACCGGCTTGCCCCGCTGCGGCCCGAGCACGCCGCGTACGTCATCCACACCTCGGGCTCGACCGGCGCGCCCAAGGGCGTCGTGGTCACCCATGCGGGGCTGGCCAGCCTGGCCGCCGACCACATCGAGCGGTTCGGGATCGGCGCGGGCGACGGGGTGTTGCAGTTCGCCTCCTTCCACTTCGACTGCTCGGTCGGCGACCTGCTGATGGCGCTCTGCTCGGGCGCCGCGCTGATCATCCGGCCGCGGGACTGCCTGGCCGGGCACGAGGTGGCCGCCCTCATCGAGCGCACCGGCGCCACCCACGTCACCATCCCGCCGCAGGTGCTGACCGCCCTGCCGCCGGCCGACTACGGCACCCTGCGCACCATCGCCACCGCAGGCGACGTCCTCACCGCGGCGCTGGTGGACCAGTGGGCACCGGGCCGACGGATGTTCAACGCGTACGGGCCCACGGAGGCGACGGTGGACGCGGTCGCCACCGAGGTCAGCCCCGCCAGGGCCGCGAGCCCCGCCGGCACCGTCCCCGGGACCGCCGCCACCGGGATCGGCCCCGCCGGTCCCGCCGCCGCCGACCCGCCGATCGGCCGGCCCGTGGTCAACACCCAGGTGTACGTGCTCGACGCCGACCTGCACCCGGTGCCGGTGGGCGAGGAGGGTGAACTGTTCATCGCGGGCGCCGGCCTCGCCCGCGGCTACCTCAACCAGCCGGGACTGACCGCAGAACGGTTCCTGCCCTGCCCCTTCGGGCGCCCCGGCGCGCGCATGTACCGCACCGGCGACCTGGCCCGCTGGCGCGTGGACGGCGAGCTTGAGTTCCGCGGCCGGGTCGACCAGCAGGTCAAGATCCGCGGCTTCCGGATCGAGCCGGGCGAGGTGGAGGCGGCACTGGCCACCCATCCGCAGGTCGCGCACTGCGTGGCGGTCGCCCGCGAGGACCGGCCCGGCGCCAAGCGGCTGGTCGGCTACGTGGTGCCGGCCGCCGGCGCCGCCCCCGAGCCGGCCGCGCTCCGCGCGCACCTGGCCGCGCGCCTCCCCGACCACCTGGTGCCCAGCGCCGTCGTCGTCATCGACGCCTTCCCGCTCAGCCGCAACGGCAAGCTGGACCGGGCCGCGCTGCCGGCGCCCGAACTGGCCGGCACCGCCACCGCCCGCGCCCCGCGCCCCGGGCCCGAGCACCTGCTCTGCACGCTCTTCGCCGAGGTGCTCGGCGTCACCCGGGTCGGGCCCGACGACGCCTTCTTCGACCTCGGCGGGGACAGCGTGCTGGCCATCCGGCTGGCCGCCCGGGTCCGCGAGGCCGGCTGGCTGCTCGCGCCCAGGGACGTGTTCACGCTCCAGCGGGCCGCGGCCCTCGCCGACCGCCTCACCCCGGCGCCCGAGCCGGCGACGGAGCCCGCGCCCGCCGCGACGAACGCCGGCGGCCCCGGTCTGCTCACGCTCAGCCAGGAAGACATCGACGACCTCACGGGGGAGTGGGCCAATGAGTTCTGAGGGCAACGGACTGACCGGCATCTGGCCGCTCTCGCCGCTCCAGGAGGGCATGCTCTTCCTCGCGCTGTACGACGAGCAGTCCGCCGGCGCGTACATGCCGCAACTCGTCATCGAACTGGAGGCGGCTGAGGGCGGCGTGGCGGCCGACACGCTGCGGCTCGCCCTCGATGCACTGCTGGCCAGGCACGAGAACCTGCGCGCCTGCTTCCGCATCGCCAAGAAGCAGGGCACCCCCGCCCAACTCATCCCGGCCACCGTCCGGGTGCCGCTGCACGAGGTGGACCTGACCGGGTACGCCGAGGCAGACCGGGCCGCCGAACTCGACCGGGTGATGGCCGCCGACCGGGCCGTCCCCTTCGACCTCGGCAAGCCGCCGCTGCTGCGCGCCACCCTCATCCGGCACGCCGCCACCCGCTGGCGGCTGGTCCTCACCCACCACCACATCCTGCTCGACGGCTGGTCGGTGCCGCCGCTGGTGGACGAGTTGCTGACGCTCTACCGACAGCGCGGCCAGCACACCGGGCTGCCGCAGGTCGTCTCGTACCAGCGCTATCTGGAGTGGCTGGCCGGGCAGGACCGGACGGCCGCCCGCACCGCCTGGCGCACGGCGCTCGCCGATCTCGACGGGCCCACCCTGGTCGCCCCGGACACGGCACAGCGCCCCGGTCCGCAGGACCCACAGGGCCTACAGGACGCACAGGACGCACAAGGCCCAGCCTCCGCCGTACGCGGCGCCGGGCAGCCCGCCGGGGACACCGCCGGACAGCGGGACAGCCAGACCGCCAGCCAAACCGCCAGCCGGCCCGCCGCCCAGGCCCCGCCGCAGCCCCGCACCGTCGAGGCCAGGAGCGACGCCGCGCCCACCGCGGCGCTGGCCGGCCGCGCCCGCGCCGCCCTGCTGACCCTGAACACCGTCGTACAGGGCGCCTGGGCGCTCGCCATCGCCCGGCTGACCGGCCGCGACGACGTCGTCTTCGGCGTCACCGCATCGCCCCGGCCGGCCGAGATACCGGGCGTCGACCAGATCGTCGGGCTGCTCATCAACACCCTCCCGGCCCGGCTGCGGATCACCCGCACCGCCCCGCTCGCCACCTTGCTGCGCACCCTCCAGGACGAGCAGGCCGCGCTGCTGCCGCACCACGGCATCGGCCTCACCGAGATCCAGCAACTCGCCGGCCAGGGCAGCCTGTTCGACACCCTGATGGTGTTCCAGAACTACCCGGAGCGGCCCGCGACGGACGGCCCGGGACCGCGCCTTGTGGAGGCGTACGACATCGACGCCACCCACTACCCGCTCGGCCTGACCGTGCTGCCCGGCGCCGAGTTGGTGCTGCGTGTGGACCACCAGGTGGGCGCGCTCGACGCGGCCACCGCCGACCGGCTCACCGACTGGCTGGTCCGGCTGCTCCGGGCGTTCGCCGCCGACCCCGAGCAGCCGCTGAACGCCGTCGACCTGCTGGGCCCGGCCGAGCGCGACCGGCTGCTCGTGCAGTGGAACGACACCGCCCACCCGGTGCCGCCGCTGACCCTGGTCGACCTGTTCGAGGCGCAGGCGGCGCGCACCCCGGACGCGGTCGCCACCGCCTTCCGCGGCCACGCCCTGACCTTCGCCGAACTCAACGCGCAGGCCAACCGGCTGGCCCGGGTGCTGGTCGAGCGCGGCGCCGGGCCCGAACGCCTGGTCGGCCTCAGCCTGCGACACTGCGCCGAGCTGATGCCCGCGGTGCTCGCCATCCAGAAGACCGGCGCCGCCTACGTGCCCGTCGACCCGGAGTACCCGGCCAGCCGCATCGCCCACCTGGTCGGCGACGCCGCACCGGTCCTGGTGGTCACCACCGCCGCCGACGCGGCCGTACTGCCCGCCGGCACGCCCACCTTCCTGCTGGACGCCCCAAAGCTGCCGGCCGACCTCGCCGGGCGCGCCGACACCGACCTCACCGACGCCGACCGGAGTGCGCCGCTGACCCCGGCGAACGCCGCGTACGTCATCTACACCTCGGGCTCGACCGGCACCCCCAAGGGCGTGGTCATCGAGCACCGCAACGCCGTCAACCTGTTCCACAACCACCGCAGCGAGTTCTTCCGGCCCGCCGCCCGCCGGGCCGGTGCCGAGCGGCTGCGGCTCGCGCTGGCCGCCTCGATCTCCTTCGACGCCTCCGTCGCCGGCATGCTGTGGATGCTGGACGGGCACGAGGTGCACCTGGTGGACGAGGAGAGCCGGTACGACCCGGCCGCCTTCGTCCGCTTCACCCGCGCAGCGCGCATGGACATCGTGGACGTCACGCCCTCCTTCGCCGAACAGTTGGTGCTCGCCGGCCTGTTCACCGGCCGCCACCCGGCGGTCCTGGTGATGGGCGGCGAGGCCGTCGGTGAACGCCTCCTCGCCGACCTGGAGGCGGTGCCGGGGCTTGAGGTCTACAACTGCTACGGCCCCACCGAATGCACCGCGGACGCCACCAGCCCGCAGCGGCTGCGCGGCTCCACCGGCATCGACATCGGCCGCCCGGTGTGGAACGGCCGCGTCTACGTACTGGACGAGGACCTGGCGCCCACCCCGGTCGGCGTCGTCGGCGAGCTGTACGTGGCGGGCGCCGGCGTCTCCCGCGGCTACCTGCGCCGCCCGGGCCTGACCGCCGACCGCTACCTGCCCTGCCCGTACGGCACCGGCGAGCGCATGTACCGCACCGGCGACCTGGTGCGCTGGCTGCCCGGCGGGACCCTGGAGTACGTGGGCCGGGCCGACGAACAGGTCAAGATCCGCGGCTTCCGGGTCGAACTCGGCGAGATCGAGACCGTGCTGCTGCACCACCCGCAGGTCGCCCAGGCGGCCGTGGTCGCGCGCGACGGCGCCAGCGGCGGCGGCAGGCAACTGGTGGCCTACGTCGTACCACCGGACGGCGCGCCCCGGGGCCCCCCCCCCGGCCCCCGCCCGGCCCCCCCCCCCCCCCCCCCCCGCCCCCCCGGCGCCTTCCCCGCCGAACTGCGCCGCTTCGCCGCAAGCCGGCTGCCCGACTACATGGTGCCGGCGGCCGTCGTGGTCATCGCCGCGCTGCCGCTGTCGCCCAACGGCAAGCTGGACCGCCGTCGGCTGCCGGCGCCCGAACTCGCCGGCCGGGCCGACAGCCGCCCGCCGCGCACCGCGCTGGAGGAGGCGCTGTGCGGCCTGTTCGCCGAGACCCTGGGCGGCGACCGGATCGGCATCGACGACAGCTTCTTCGACCTGGGCGGCAACTCGCTGCTCGCGATGCGCCTGACCTCCCGGGTGCGGACCGTGCTCGATGCCGAACTGCCGGTACGGGCCGTCTTCGACGCCCCCACGGTGGCCGGCCTCGCCGACCGGCTCGACGCGGCGACGGGTGCCACAACGGGCACCGCCAGCGCCCCCGCCCTGCGGCCGAGGCCGCGCGGCGCCAGCGCCCCCGCCTCCTTCGGTCAGCGCCGGCTGTGGCTCCTGGACACCCTGGACCCCGAGCGCTCCCCGTACAAGATCCCGCTGGCCGTCCGGCTCGAAGGCGCGCTGGACCGGGCCGCGCTCGGGCGGGCGCTGGCCGACGTGGTGGGCCGGCACGAGGTGCTGCGCACCGTCTACCCCGAGCGCGACGGCGAACCGCACCAGGTGGTGCTGACCGCCGGCGCCGCGGCCCCCGAACTGGCCGCGCGGCAGGCCACCGCGGACGGGCTGCCCGCCGCGCTGGTCGCCGAGACGCTGCGCCCCTTCGACCTGCGCACCGAACCGCCGCTGCGGGCCACCCTGTTCGACCTCGGCGACCAGGTGCAGGTGCTGCTGCTCGTGGTGCACCACATCGCGGCCGACGGCTGGTCGATGGGCCCGCTCGGCCGCGACCTGTCCCTGGCGTACGCGGCCCGCCGCGCCGGCCGGGAGCCGGGTTGGCAGCCGCTGCCCGTCCAGTACGCCGACTACGCCGCCTGGCAGCAGGAGCGGCTCGGCGCGGCCGACGACCCGGGCAGCCCGCTCGCCACCCAGCTCGCCCACTGGCGCGCCGCGCTCGCCGGGCTGCCGGCCGAACTGCCGCTGCCCACCGACCGGCCGCGGCCCGCCACCAGCGACAACGCCGGCGGGGTCGAGCCGTTCACCATCGAAGCGGAACTCCACACGGCCCTCACCCGCCTCGCCGCGGACCGGCAGGCCAGCCTGTTCATGGTGGTCCAGGCGGCGCTCGCGGCGCTGCTGCACCGGCTGGGCGCCGGCACCGACATCCCCATCGGCACCCCCGTCGCCGGCCGCCTTGACGCGGCCCTGGACGACCTCGTCGGCTTCTTCGTCAACTCGCTGGTGCTGCGCACCGACGTCTCCGGCGACCCGACCTTCGAGCAACTCCTGGCCCGGGTGCGGCAGGTCGACCTGGCCGCCTACGCGCACCAGGACGTGCCCTTCGAGCGGCTGGTGGAGGAGTTGGCCCCGGCCCGGGTGCCCGGCCGCAACCCGCTCTTCCAGATCGAACTGGGCGTACTGGAGGACACCGGCGACGCCGTGCACCTCCCCGGGCTGACCGCCACCACGCTGCCGGTCGGCGCCGCCACCGTCCCCTTCGACCTCTCCTTCGAACTCACCGCACGCCACACCGACACGGGCCCGGCCGGCATCAGCGGCCGGCTCGACTACAGCACCGAACTCTTCGCCCCGGACACCGCGCGCGCCCTGGTCGAACGGCTGCTGCTGGTGCTGCGCCAGGTGGCGGCCGAGCCGGCGACCGCCGTCGGCGAACTCGATGTGCTCGGTGCCGCCGAACGGCAGCGGCTGCTGGTCGACTTCAACCGCAGCCGGCGGCCCACCGACCTGACGGACCTGGTCGCCCGCGTCCAGCGGCACGCCGCGGCCACGCCCCGCGCCACCGCCCTGGTGGACGACCACGGCCCGGTCGACTACGCGACGCTGGCCGGCCGGGCCTCCGCGCTCGCCCGCCGGCTCACCGCGGCCGGCGCGGGCCGCGGCGCCGTGGTCGCGGTCTGCGCCCGCCGCTCGGCCGCCGTGCCCACCGCGCTGCTCGGCATCCTCGGCGCCGGCGCCGCGTACCTGCCGATCGACCCCACCGGGCCCGCCGCCCGCAACGCCGACATGCTGGCCCGCAGCGGCGCGACCATCGTGCTCGCAGAACCCGAATTCGCTTGTGTGGCACGAGAGTTGGGGGAGGTGGCCGGTGGTGTCGGGGTGCTCGAAATCGACGCGGCGTGCGATGCGCCGACCGAGCTGGCCGCGCCCGTCGGCACCCCGGACGACCTGGCGTACCTGCTCTTCACCTCCGGCACCACCGGCCGCCCCAAGGGCGCGATGGTGCACCGCCGCGGCATGCACAACCACCTGCTGGCCAAGGTCGAGGACCTGGACCTGACCGCCGCCGACAGCGTCCTCCAGAACGCGCCGCTCAGCTTCGACATCTCGGTCTGGCAGATGCTCGCCGCCCTCGTCGTCGGCGGCTGCCCCCGCATCGCCGCCGACGACCTGGTCGCCGACCCGGACCGGCTCTTCGGACAGGTCGCGGCGGAGCGGACCACCGGCGTCGAGGTGGTGCCCTCGCTGCTGCGCACCGCCCTGGACGGCTGGGACACCACCGGCGAGGGCGTGCCGCTGCCACACCTGCGCTGGCTGATGGTGACCGGCGAGGCGCTGCCGGCCGACCTGTGCGCGCGCTGGTTCGCCCGCTACCCGCACATTCCGCTGGTCAACGCGTACGGCCCCACCGAGTGCTCGGACGACGTCACACACGCCTGGCTGAGCGCCGACGCACCACCGGCCGCCGGCCAGCGGGTGCCCATCGGCCGCGTCATCCGCAACACCGAGCTGTACGTGCTCGACCCGCTGCTGCGCCCGGTGCCGCTCGGCGCGGTCGGCGAGCTGTACGTGGGCGGCGACGGCGTCGGCCACGGCTACGTCGGCGACCCCGCCAAGACCGCCGACGCCTTCCTCCCCGACCCGTTCTCCGGCCGCCCCGGCGCCCGCCTCTACCGCACCGGCGACCAGGCCCGCTACCGCACGGACGGCCAGTTGGAGTTCCTCGGCCGCAACGACCACCAGGTCAAGATCCGCGGCCAGCGCATCGAACTGGCCGAGGTGGAGGCCGCGTTGCGCGGCGTCACCGGCGTACGGGACGCGGTCGTCACCGTCCGCACCGACCCGGCCGGGCACGACCGGCTCATCGGCTACTACGCGGGCGAGGCCGCACCCGAAGAGGTGCGCGCCGGCGTCACCGGGCTGCTCACCGCCGCCATGCTGCCCGCGCTGCTGGTCCCGCTGCCGGCGCTGCCGCTCAGCGACAACGGCAAGGTCGACCGGGGGCGACTGCCCGCACCCGACCTGCCGGCCCCGGGCGCCGGCCGGGCCCCGGCGGACGCCCGCGAACGCGCCCTGTGCGCGATCTTCGCCGAGGTCCTCGGGGTGCCCGAAGTCGGCGTGGACGACGACTTCTTCGACCTCGGCGGCCACTCGCTGCTCGCCACCCGACTGGCCACCCGGGTCAGGGCGGGGCTCGGCGTGCGGCTGCCGGTGCGGCTGCTGTTCGAGGCGCCCACGGTCGCAGGTCTCGCCGCCGCCCTCGGCAGCGAGGACCGCACGGCCGGCCTGCACGTCCTGCTCCCACTGCGCCGCACCGGCACCCGCCCGCCGCTCTTCTGCCTGCACCCGGCCAGCGGCCTGGCCTGGCCGTACGCCCGACTCGTCGGCCTGCTGGACGCCGACCGCCCGCTGTACGGCATCCAGGCCCGCCGCCTGACCGAGCCGGCCGCGGCCCCCGGCACGCTCGCCGAGATGGCCACCGACTACGCCGACCAGATCCGCACCGTCCAACCCACCGGCCCCTACCACCTCCTCGGCTGGTCCTTCGGCGGCCGGATCGCGCACGAGGTGGCGGTGCGGCTGCGGGCGGGCGGGGATGAAGTGGCGCTGCTCGCGGTGCTGGACGCGGAGCCGCAGGTGCTGGAGCCGGGAGCGGCCGGGGCGGTCGGGGCGGCTGGGGCGGTCGGCGCGGCTGGTGCTTCGGGAGGGCCCGGGGCACCTGAGATGCCCGGCGCGCCCAGCACGTCCGACGCACCCCACGCATCAGAAGAGGCCGACCAAGCCGACGAAGCCGAGTTCGTCGCGCACCTCATCCACGAGGCCGGGCTCGACCGGGCCGCCTGGGGCGACCGGCCGCTCACGCTCGACGCGTTGCGCGCGGCGGTGGGCGACGGCGCTCCGGACGCGCTGGCCGTGCTCGCGCCGCTCGCCGGGCTTGAGGAGGAGGCGCTGCGGGCGGTGTACGCGACCTTCCGCAACGAGGCCGGCATCGGCGATCAGCCGCCCGAGCGGCCCTTCGACGGCGACCTGTTGTTCTTCACCGCCGGTCGGGACCTGCCACCGGGTTCCTCGCTCGCGGCCCTCTGGAGGCCGTATGTGACCGGCCGGGTCCATGACCACTTCGTGGACTGCCACCACCTGGAGATGACAGCTTCCGGGCCGCTTGCCGAGATCGCGGCCGTCGTCGAGAAGCACCTCACTACCGTGGGGAGAGCCGCGACCGGGCGCCCGTAACCGCCTCCGAGACCCGCCGTTCCGACCACGAAAGCGCGCACCACCGGACGCGGGGGGGGGGGGGGGGGGGGGCGGGCGCCCCGCCCCCCCCGCCCCCCCCCCCCCCCCCCCCCCCCCCCCCCCCCCCCCCCGGGCCGGGGGGCGCGGGCGGGGGGGGGGCGGCCCCCGCCCCGGCCGCGCCCAGCCGCACGCGTCCCGCACGCCCAACAACCCGAAGCTGTCAGGTGTGGACTGGTGCGGGCCCGCGACGATCTCGCCGGCCCGGAAGAAGGACTATCGACATGATCTTCGAAAGAGCCTCCGACGTCGTCACCGATGACGTGTTCCTCCGGCTGACCGGCTTCCTCGCCAGCGGCGAGGTGTTCCTGAAGCTGGAAGGTCTCAACCCCGCGGGGTCGGTCAAGCTCAAGACCGCCGTCGCCCTGATCGAGTCACTGGAGCGGACGGGTGCGCTGCGCCCGGGCTCCCGCGTCATCGAGTCCTCGTCGGGCAACCTCGGCGTCGCCCTCTCGGTGGCCTGCGCGGCCCGCGGCTACGCGCTGACCGTCGTCACCGACCCCAACGCGGCCCGGCACTCGATCCGCGTCATGGAGAGCCTGGGCACCGACGTGATCGTGGTCAGCGCTCGCGACGCGCAGGGCGGCTATCTGCACACCCGCATCAACTACATCCACCAACGGCTCGCGGACGACCCGCAGTTGGTGTGGCTGAACCAGTACGCCAACCCGGCCGGCGTCGGCGCCCACCGGGACCGCACCGCAGCCGCCGTGCACGCGGGCCTCGGCGCGGTGGACGCGCTGTTCGTCGGCTGCGGCACCACCGGCACCCTGATGGGCTGCGTCGAGTACTTCGGCCGGCACAGCCCCACCACCCGGGTGATCGCCGTCGACTCGGTCGGCTCGGTCACCTTCGGCGCCCCCGCATCGCCCCGCTTCATCCCGGGCCTCGGCGCCAGCCGGCGGCCCGAAATCTTCGCCGACGACGGCACGTTCGAGAAGGTGCTGGTCCCGGAGGCGGACACGGTGGCCATGTGCCGCCGGGTGGCCGGCGCGTACGGGCTGCTGGTCGGCGGCTCCACCGGCACCGTACTGGCGGCCGTGCAGCAACTGGCCGCCACGCTGCCCGATGGCGCCCGAGTGGCCGCAATCTCCCCTGACATGGGTGACAAATACATTGACACTGTCTACTCCGACACCTGGGTCACCGAGCGCTACACCGACGTCCCCGAGCTAGCGGGCCTCGGACACGGCGCCACCCCGTGACCCGGGGTGCGCACCGCCGAGCGAGCCAACTCGTCCACCACCACCAGCAGAAGGAAGAACCCATGTCCCACTTCTTCGTCGTCCCCGGCGCGGCCGTCTCCTCCGTCCTGGCCGGCGCCCACCAGGACGTGCTGCGCATCGTCGCGGACACCTACGTCGCCCACGAGCAGGGGCTCTCGGTCAACCCCGACAGCTACTTCCTGCGCTTCCCGGACAAGCCCAACGCCCGGGTCATCGCCCTGCCCTCGTACCTGGGCGGCGACGTGGACACCATAGGCATGAAGTGGATCGCCAGCTTCCCCGACAACATCAAGGAGGGGCTGCCCCGCGCGTCGGCGACGCTGCTGCTCAACGACTACGCCACCGGCTACCCGCTGGCCTGCCTGGAAGCCGCCGGCATCAGCGCCGTGCGCACCGCCGCATCGGCCGCGGTCGCCGCCTCCCGCCTGGTCACCGCCGACGAGCCGGTGCGGCTGGCGGTCGTCGGCGCCGGCGTCATCGCCCGCACCATCGTCGACTACCTGCACGCGGCCGGGGTCAAGGTCGCCGACGTGCTGGTGCACGACCTCGATCCGGCCAGCGCCGGCCACCTCGGCGAGCACGCCGCCGCCCGGTTCGACGTGCCCGTCGCCCTCGGCACCCTGGACGACGCGCTCGCCCGCGACCTGGTGGTCTTCGCCACCACCGCCGCCACCCCGTACGTCGGCGCGGAGACCGAACTGCGCGCCGGACAGGTGCTGTTGAACATCTCGCTGCGCGACCTCGCCCCCGAACTGCTGCTGCGCAGCAACAACGTGGTGGACGACGTCGACCACTGCCTCAAGGCGCAGACATCGCCGCACCTGGCCGAACAGCTCACCGGCGGGCGGGACTTCATCACCGGCACGCTCGGCGCACACATCCGCGGCGAAGTCACCCTGGACCCGGCGAAGCCGACCGTCTTCTCCCCGTTCGGCCTCGGCATCCTGGACCTCGCAGTGGGCCACCACGTCCTGCACGAGGCCAGGCGGCAGGGCAGCGCCGTCGAGATCCCGGACTTCATCGGGGAAACCAAGCGCTGGTAACGCACCACCGGCAGGAGGCACAGGGGTGACGACCTCTTCGCGCAACATCGATGTGACGGCCCCCGGGCCGGGCGCAGCGGCGGGCTCCCTCGCCGCCCGTCCGGCCCCCTCCGCCCCCCCCCCCCCCCCCCCCGGGGGGGGGGCCCCCCCCCCCCCCGCCGGGGGGGGGGCCCGGGGCGGCCCCCCGGGGGGCGCGGCCCCCCCGGGGCCCCGCGGGCGGGGGGG